>JAPPBX010000037.1 GCA_026702755.1 Candidatus Poribacteria bacterium
TCCGTATCATTTCTGCTCGTAAAGCGACTCGAGCCGAAACTAAACAATATGAGGAATTTAACCAATGAAAGCAGAATATGATTTTTCAAAAGGAGAACGCGGTAAGTTCTATAGGAAAGATGCCGTTTTCCAACTTCCTATCTATCTGGAAAAAGATGTTGATGAGTTTATGCATCATCTCGCGGATACTAAAGGAAAGGACGTTGGAGAACTCGTTAATGAACTGCTCCGTCGCAATATCCAGTTGATCCAGACTATCCAATAAACAGATGGAGTATCGCCTCATGCGGTTGGATAACAAAACAGCCATTGTCACAGGAGCAGGGCGCGGTATCGGCAGAGCCATCGCCCTTCGGTTCGCTGAAGAAGGGGCGAAAGTCGTCGTTGATGATGTGGACGATGCTATCGGCACCGAGACCGTCGCTGCAATCACCGATGCAGGCGGCGAGGCACTTTTCGTCAACGCCGATGTCTCCAATGCTGCGGATGCTCAAAGACTTATCGCTGAGACCCTTGACACTTACGGCACTGTTGATATCTTAGTAAACAACGCCATCTGCTCCACAGCCGACGTACTGAACAACAATTGGGAGGCGAACTTAGCGGTCGCGCTCCAAGGCACCAGCCACTGTTCTAATGCCGTTATCCCTATAATGCAGGAGGCTGGCGGCGGGAGCATCGTCAATATCGCCTCTGTCAATGGACTCATCGGTTTACAGGCGATCCATGCGTACTCTGCTGCGAAAGGTGGCGTTATCGCATTGACCCGCTCCATGGCAGTCGCACACGGTAAAGATAACATCCGTATCAATTGTATCTGTCCCGGCACAATCCAAACCGAAGTCTGGGAACCGATGATTGAACGCAACCCGCAAATTTTGGATGAAATCACGCCATGGTATCCGTTAGGACGGATCGGACAACCTATTGACATTGCGAACGCAGCACTCTTCCTCGCGTCCGATGAAGCCAGTTTTGCAACGGGCGCAGTTTTCGTTATTGATGGCGGCTTGACTGCTGGTAACCATCAGTTTCCGATTTGACAACATACAGAAGGAAGTATCCAACAAATTAACATACGGAGAACACAATGGTAACACAAGAACAGATCGACTTTTTTCAGGAAAATGGCTATCTCAAATTCGGTAGGGTCTTAGACAGCGATGGCGTTGAAGCCATGCGTGCAGGGTTGGATGCTGTCATTGAACTGGAACTCAGCGAAGGTGACGACTCTTCACCGGAATTCAAGTATGGACACGACCGGCGTGAAGACAAACTCAATCGGGGCAGCGGTCACCCACGTGCGATTCATCAATACGTGAACATGTGGAAGCGGGAACCGCATTACGAGGCAGCGATTCACCATCCGCTTATCGCTGGAACGGCGCGTGCGCTGCTTGATACGCCTGAAGTCCGTCTCTGGCACGATCAAGTGATTTCCAAACCACCCCACGACAACGGGCATTTCGGATTTCATCACGATTTCTTCTTTTGGCCCCTCAGCCCGCCGAACATTGTGAGCTGCTGGCTCGCTTTGGACGATGCCACGGTGGACAGCGGTTGCATGCACGTTATGCCGAAGAGTCATAAAGATGAACGGTTCTCGGTTGCTGCAAGAGCAGCATTCAATGCGGAATCCGCAAAAGCGAACGAAGAAGGACGCGAACCTCCTCCAAACCCGTGGACAGGAAGACGGGATTTGGACATCAGTCACGGTATCCCAGTAGAATTGAAAGCAGGCGAGTGTATGTTTCATCACTGCCTCAACTGGCACGGTACACCACCAAATGTTACCGACCATCAACGTAGAGCATTTGTCATGATTTTCATGGCACAGGATGTCTGCTATAACAACGCGCAAGCACCGAGTCATATTCTCGTTTCAACCATCAAGGTTGCGGATGGCGACCCCCTCGTTGGGGATGGATTCCCGGTGGCATAACGAGGTTTGAATACTGAAATGAAAGATTCAACGTTTATCACAAGAGTTATTCTGAAAAACTATAAGAGCATCGCTGCGTGTGATGTGCAGCTGCAACCCTTGACGTTCCTTGTAGGTCGCAACGGTGCTGGTAAGAGCAACTTTCTTGATGCACTGCGATTTGTTGCTGATGCGTTGAATACATCGTTGGACCACGCGATACGAGATCGTGGTGGAATTGACGGTGTCCGCCGCCGGTCACGTGGACCTCCAAACCATTTCAGCATTCGCCTTGAATTCACTCTACCAGAAAGTTTTACGGGCCACTATGCTTTTCAAATTAGGACGCGTTCACCCGGAGGCTACGAGGTTCAGGTTGAAGAGTGTCGTATTGAAAATAAGTTGTGCCTCACGTCAGAAGAATACTTCCGTGTTGAGAGTGGCACTGTAACCGACACAAGTATGGAAGTCGCACCAGCGGCTGCAATAGATCGCCTCTATTTGGTGAACGCTTCCGGGCTGCCCGAATTTCGGCCTGTCTATGACGCATTTTCTCGGATGGGATTTTACAATCTCAATCCCGATAAAATCCGAGATCTCCAAGACCCGGACCTTGGAGATGTCCTTCTTCGTGATGGGCGTAACCTTACAAGTGTTTTCAAACAGTTATCACCCACTGTGAAGCAAGACATTGAGGAGTACCTAACAATAATTGTTCCGGGTATTCAAGGCGTAGAAATTGAAAAATTTGGGGGCAAGGAGACGTTAGCGTTCAGGCAGAATGTAGTAGGCGACAAACATCCTTGGCGATTTTTGGCAAACAATATGTCTGATGGTACACTCCGCTTGTTAGGGATTCTGGTGGCTCTGTTTCAGGGAAATCACGGCACTCAAAAGCGCGTGTCACTCGTCGGAATTGAAGAACCAGAAATCGCGATGCACCCCGCAATGGTCGGGGCGTTACTTGATGAATTTCGCCACGCTGCCCACAAGGCACAAGTTATCATCATTACTCACAGTCCAGATTTGCTTGATGAAAAGAGTCTGGATATAGGGTCAGTTCTGGTTGTAGAAGCAGATGATGGGAATACGGTAATTGCTCCTGTTGATGAAATTGGAAGGTCTGTTGTGCACGATAAATTGTTTACAACAGGGGAACTCCTACGTATGGATCAATTGCAACCTGATCCGGCATCTGTCGTTTCTGCTAAAAAGGCGCCACAACTCCCTTTGTTTAATTTTGGGAAAAGGAATTCTAACCGAACGAAGAATAAAGAAGAGCACTAATGACAGTCAAAATCGGTTGCATTGTTGAGGGGCAAGGCGATGTCGCAGCTGTACCACTTTTGATTCGACGCATCGCAGCCGAGCTTTATCCAGAATTGGCGATCAACACGCCGTGCCCTATCCGTGTTCATAGGAATCAAATTGTTCAACCAGATAAACTTGACAAGAAGTTGACTTAGCAGCTCGGAGAATTGGCGGGCAAGGAGCTATATTTATTATCCTTGACAGTGATGATGACTGTCCAGCGGAACTAGGGCCTGCGCTCCTTGAGCGAGCGTTACAAACTCATGGCAATTTACCGATTGCTGTCGTGTTGGCGAAATATGAGTTTGAAGCATGGTTTCTTGCAGCAGCCGAATCCATCCGTGGGCGGAGAGGGTTAAGAAATGATATTGACTCTCCAGAAGAACCAGAGGCAATCCGGGACGCAAAGGGATGGTTAAGCAATCGAATGGAGAGTGGCAGGAACTATCATGAAAAGCGTGACCAGCCTGCCCTTGCAGATAGTTTCGACCTTGAGCAAGCACGCCGCGCAGATTCATTCGACAAATGCTACCGCGACATCGTTCGCCTTCTTCATGAATTACGAAAAACAAGCAGTTTAACCAATGAACAAATATAAGAACGAAATATAATCTACCATCCATTCTATTGGTAAGACGGAGGACTCAATATGGAAAACAGACCCAATGTCATCTTTGTTTTGACAGACGACCAAGGCCCATGGGCTGCAGGGTGCTGCGGCAATGAGGAAGTGCGGACGCCCTACCTCGATCAGTTGGCTTCAGAAGGTACCCGCTTTCCCAATTTCTTCTGCACAAGTCCCGTCTGCTCGCCAGCACGTGCAAGTCTGATGACCGGACGCATTCCCTCAGCGCACGGTGTACACGACTGGATCCGCGACGGAAACATGCCGCCAGATCCCGCCCGATACCTTGACGGATTGACCTGCTATACGGACGTTTTAGCCGATAATAATTATACCGTCGGATTGAGCGGCAAATGGCATCTCGGCGATAGCTTAACACCACAACACGGATTCAGTCACTGGTTCACTCTACTCACAGGTGGAAGTCAGTATAACGATGCGGATATGATCCGAGATGGACAGGTAGAAATGCAGCCCGGCTATCTTACCGATGTCATCACCGATGATGCGTTGAACTTTATCTCGGCGAATCAAGAGGGTCCATTCTATCTCAGCGTCAACTATAACGCACCGCATACACCGTTTACAGGACATCCCCAAGACATCGTTGACTCTTATGACGACTGCCCATTCAAGACCTGTCCACAAGAAGCGTTACATCCGTGGGCGGTGCAGGGCGCAGCTGTTCACATGGGCAATCGTGAATCGCTAAAAGGTTATTTCGCAGCGATAACAGCACTTGATTTAAATGTCGGACGAATTCTGGAACGACTCACGCAGTTGGGTATCCGTGAAAACACGCTTGTTGTCTTCAGTAGTGATAACGGATATTCGTGTGGACATCACGGATTCTGGCATAAAGGAAACGGTACATTCCCACTGAACATGTACGAAAACTCGGTCAAAGTCCCGTTCATTGTCAGCCAACCCGGAAGTATCCCAGAGGGACGCGTCAGCGAGGCGATGGTCAGCCAATACGATTTCATGCCAACACTTCTCGATTATCTCGGCTTACCCGATCCAAACGACGACATGTCACCCGGCAGAAGTTTTGTCTCCGCGCTCTCTGGAGAGACAAACGACGCGAAAGAGGAAATCGTCGTCTTCGACGAATACGGTCCCGTCCGTATGATCCGCACACAAGAGTGGAAATACGTCCATAGATATCCCTACGGTCCACATGAGTTATACGATCTCGTGAACGATCCGGGGGAACGGAAAAACTTGATAGATGACAAATCTCAGAACGCTCGCATAGATGACATGCGTCAACAGATGGGGGCATGGTTTCAAAGATACGTCCTACCGGAATTAGATGGTGCGAGATGCTCCGTTACAGGTGGCGGGCAAGCAGCAAAAATTGAGGAAGGACAATGTGGTGAAGGTGCCTTCCATCCGAGGTATGCACCACCTCGACAGAATGTGTAGCGTCTGCACCACTACCACATCTTTTCACACAATGTTTTCGTTAGTGTGTAACCTGCTAAAAGGGCACCTTTAAATTCTTTGACATAAGCACAAAATTGATGTATGCTATATGGTAACAACTGAAGTGACAAGAAAAAAAGTAAGCTTCGCTTCTGATTTTGTGAACTACATACGGCGTGTATTTACTATTTTTATTTTTAGAAGCTTCAAGTATTTTAGTCCTATAAGCACAATATGTTCGTGCCCTTGTTGTGGAGGAAATCATGACGGCTATTGCTGTGCAAACCCAACTGACACCTGAGGAATACCTCGCTTGGGAACGCAAAGCACCCTTCAAAAATGAATATCTCAGCGGACAGATACTCGCGATGTCCGGTGCAAGTCGCGCACATAATCTCATCACAGGAAACATATTTAATGGACTTTACAACCAACTGGTGAATCGGGATTGTGAGACCTACACTAGCGAGATGCGCGTGAAGGCGAAACCAATAACATCTTACTTCTATCCGGATGTCGCTGTCGTCTGTGATGAACCCCGTTTTGAAGATGATATGTTTGACACGCTCCTCAACCCAACCGTTGTTGTAGAGGTGCTTTCCCGCTCAACTGCAGCTTATGACAAGGGGGAGAAATTCGAGGCTTATAAACAGATCGCGTCCTTGCGGGAATATATCCTTGTTTCGCAAGACAGGGTAAACGTTGAACGCCATTTTCGTTTAGAAACGCAGTGGAAAGCAATCGAATTTCAGGAGCTTACGGACATTCTACCACTGGATTCAATTCGCTGCGAACTGCCCTTGGGACACATCTATAGACGCGTCAAATTTACAGATACGCGCTGATCCCACCGTAGACGCGCTTTGTAAGCCCTATTTCTAACTTTAGGACCCTAAAACTTAACTGAAGTAGCAGACGTTATGCAACTTGCAAGCTTTTTACAGCCTTCCGATGGTTATTGTTGAAAGGAACGAAATGGCGAGAGCTTTTGCCCCCGGCAACATTTCGTGTGTTTTCAAGGTTATTCCGCACGCCGATGCTGCCCGTATGCACTCGCTCGGTATGGGTTTCACTGTTAAAGAAGGTGTAGAGGTCACCGTCGCCGAGCATCACGAGACGGAAGTACTATTCAATGGACAGCGCATCAATTTTCCGACGGTACGCGCTGTTGTCAGCAGATTAACCCAAAAAAATGGTATCGCAGGCATCCAAGTAGATATTACCTCTCCACTGCCCCTCGGCTGTGGTTTTGGACTCAGCGGTGCCGCAGCACTCGCAACTGCTTATGCGCTCAACGACCTGCTTCAGAAGCACAAAGATACTGAAGAACTCGCGATGATAGCGCACGTCGCAGAGGTTGAAAACCGCACTGGGTTGGGTGATGTCTGTTCGCAATACCACGGTGGTTGTCTCGTCAAGTTGAAGGAGGGTGCACCGTTAGTTGCCGATAGGCTACCGATCGCAGAACAACCCATCTATTACCGCTACTTCGGACCGATCCAGACAAGTGAAGTGCTTGGAAACAGAGAACAGACAACTCGCATCAATCGTGCCGCCGATGTTGCCTTGAATGTTTTGCAAACGCTCACAAGTGCCAAATCAAGCCCCGAACTCTTTAATGCCTGCTTCACGGTCTCAAAAAGGTTTTCAGTCGAGAGTGGCTTACTCAGTGATGTACAGGTGATAGACACAATCGCACAGATTGAGGCAGAGGGAGGCGTTGCGTCGATGATTATGTTAGGGAACGGCGTTTTTAGCACACATCCTTTTGAAGACGCTGTCGAGACAAAACTCGTTCATAACCCAGCACGTCTTATCCCGTAAGTCCATTGCAATACTGTTCTTAGGATGGAGTCAGCGGAGATGAAAACTGTAATTTTCCTTTCATTTTTTTCGGTGTCTGTTGCTTTTGGCGCGGTAGAGATTGAGGATGTGAGGTTCGGGTTCGGAGACGTTTACAAGATAGGAACTTATGTGCCCTTAACTATTACTATGCGGAATCAGGATGAACGCGCCGTATTTAGTGGCGATTTAGCTGTGGAAGTGCGAAACTTTTCTTCAGACACGCCCATTGAGCGTTACATGACTCCACTGAGGCTCATTGGCACCGAACCGAAACGGAAAAATCTCTATGTTTACTGTCCGAGAAATGCAACCCAACTCACTATTCAAGTTGTACCTACAACATCTTCAGGAGGCACCGCATTAGACGACACACCATCAGAAACAATACAGGATATATTATTACCAACACCCCTCGCGCGTAAAGACTATTTCGTGTTGGTATTGGCACCGAGCGGTGACAAACTAAAACGATTTATTGACAAAAAACAGTTAAAGGGTTCCGATGGTGCGAAGGTTCATGTCAAGTACCTTCCGAATTTGACATCACTGTCGAACACATGGATAGGCTACAGTGCCGTTGATGTGCTCGTTATCCGTGGAATCCGCTTGACAGAACGGCGCATCGCTAAAACACAACAAACAGCGATGCTTGATTGGGTCCAACGCGGTGGCACGCTTATTATCTCCGGTGGCAGTAATTTTAACTATCTGCGGGGTAGCTTTATAGAACCCTACCTCCCTGTCGAATTGAAGGGTGTAGAGAAAATCAATACGCTCCCGGCTGTTTTGCAAGAACAACTCGGTTTTCAGTCATCCAGTAACAACGAAAACCCGTTTGAACGTATCCGGTTTGCTCCAAAAGTCGGATGTGAAATGCTAATCGGCACAGCGGAGCAGCTCTACGTCGCGAAACGGAACTTCGGAGACGGGCAGATTCTCTGCCTCGCGTTTGATTACAACGCCCCTCCATTTTCGGAACAACAGATAGGTGAGATGTTTTGGCACGGATTACTGAGCAGATCCGGTAAATCACCAAAGCACCTCGCAGATCAATATGCACTTGCGCTTCGACACGAGGAAAAGATTTATAAAGAATTTCTGTCGAAAATGCCGACACAGGTGCCGCTCATTAAACTACTCTCTATAGTCTTACCAGTATGTCTGCTGAGTTTTGGGGGGTTTGTATTTTATTTTAGCAAATCGAAGCAAAAGCCACGCACCTACTGGATAGGCGGGTGTCTTTTCGTTTTGATTTCAGTGAGTACGATTGGAGTAGGAGGACATATCTTTCCTAATAACATAACGGCAGATCGGTTATCAATTCTATCAGTTTACCCTGAACGACAGCGCGCACACTTACAGAGTTATGTTTCTCTCAGAGCCGCAAGGCGTACCGAAACATCTTTTAACTTTGCCAAGAGAACCTTTGTTCGTCAGCAAGAGGTCGGAAACACCGGGAACCAGCTCTCTCAAAAGATTGGGACATTTGTTCAAGATTCAGGCTCTCAACTACAAGACCTATCCGTGGAGTCGTGGCAACCTACGACCTATGTGGAAGAAACATTTTTGGACGCTCAAAAACTGCCGCGCATCCTTGAAAACGCGTGGTATGTTACAGGTAAAAAGATGACTTATTTAGGAAACGTCCCACTCAATGCCAAGTCGGTTCCTGAATCTTCAACAGAAGCCCTTCGGCTGCAAGTGACACCAAAAATGCCACCTGATGAAGAACTGACTGGTCCGCGGGAACGGTTCGCGCAAATTCTACGGCAGGAGTATGTTTTACGATATTTGGATTTAGCAGCAAATGCAGATTCAAACTTGCCACCCTACCTTATTGGATGGACTCCTCAAGGTTTTAACGATATAGTAGCAGATGGAAACGTTAGCACAAACGATGAAACTTTAGTAATCTTCCGACCTGGTGCTGGACCTTGAAAGCCAAAGAAGCCGTCAACTATTTTTAGGATATTGGTTCAAAGCATATAGTTTGAAACGAAGTAGAAGGATTTGCTTGGGTATTTTCTCAGATTTAAGGCACAGAATGTTAAGTCCGAAACCACGTGTCTTAACCGCAAGGAATAATTAGAAAATGGATGTACTATCACTCGGCATTTACGTCGTTGATGTGTTAGGACGACCGATAGATCAGTTTCCTGAAAAAGGGAAATTAGCACTCTTCGAGGAACTCGAAATCCATACCGGTGGTTGTGCCAACAACACGGCGATTGCGCTCGCGCGCTTGGGTATCTCTGCTGGCGCAATGGGTAAAGTTGGTGGTGATGCTTTCGGTGACCTGATTTTGCAAACGCTCGCAGATAACGATGTAAACACAGCGGGTATGCAACAGGACGCAAACAGCAGCACTTCATTTACATTCGTCGCGGTTGCCTCCGATGGGGAACGAACCTTCTACCATTACATCGGCGCAAACGGTGAACTCTGTGAGGTTGACCTCAATTGGGAAATCATCAAGCGCGCCAAGATTCTGCACATCGCCGGTGCGCTTGTCATGCCACGCTTTGATGGAGCACCGATGGCGAACGTCCTCCGAGAGGCAAAAGCACTGGGGATAACGACCTCACTTGACACAGCGTATGATGCCACCGGAAAGTGGATGGATACACTCGAACCGTGCTTGCCTTACGTAGACATGTTCATGCCAAGTATCGTCGAAGCACAACATCTCACGGGTCTATCTGAACACCGAGAAATCACCCAATTTTTGCGGAATAACTACGGTATCCACACCGTCGTCATTAAAATGGGCGAAAACGGCAGTTACGCCTCCACACCAGAGGCTGAATACTTAGCACCAGCATATCCTGTGAATGCGGTTGACGCGACGGGAGCAGGGGACGCTTACGTCGCTGGTTTTCTCGCAGGGACTATCATGGACTGGGACCTAAAGGCGACAGCAGAATTGGCATCGGCAACGGGCGCGGCTTGTGTCACTGCTATCGGTACAACCGCCGGCATCCAAAATCTTGAAGAGACCTTGAAAATAGTTGCCAGTCATCGGTTACCGGTTATCAGTTAAAGAGGTGCTTCGTCTAACTAAAATCCTCTTTTAACCGACAACAGACAACAGATAACTGATAACTGATAACTAAAAAAGGAACATTAATTAAATGATCGTTCAAACAGAAAATCTATCCAAATGGTACGGCGAAGTCATGGGAGTGAATGACATATCCCTTACAATTCACCCTGGAATCACAGGTTTGTTGGGTCCAAATGGGGCAGGCAAAACGACTCTAATCAAACTCATGACCGGTCAACTTAAACCTAACCAAGGCGAAGTCAAAGTGCTAAATCAAATGGTATGGAACAACCCCGAACTGACGAGGCAGGTCGGTTACTGTCCGGACATAGAGTTGGCGTACCAATTCATGAGCGGTCATGAGTTTATCACGTTTTTCGCGACATTGAGTGGATACGACGAAACAGAAGTGGAATCTCGGAGCCTACAAGTCCTCGAAACGGTGGATATGCTCCCAGCAAAAGATCGACCCATCGCCTCCTATAGCAAAGGAATGCGTCAGCGGATTAAACTCGCACAAGCATTAGTGCATGAGCCAGAACTTCTTTTCTTAGACGAACCGCTCACCGGATTAGACCCGAATGGAAGAAGGTATGTCCTCTCACTCTTGAAGGGACTTGCTGACAAAGGCATCAGCATCATCGTTTCCAGCCATATCCTCTACGAGATTGAGGCATTAACAGAGACAATTCTACTTATCCATCAAGGGCGAATCCTCGCGGAGGGGACTATCTCCGACATCCGAGAACTGATTGATGAACATCCACACAAAGTCTATTTGAGTACAGATGAACCGCGCCGTTTAGCGCAAGTTTGTCTCCCTTTTGCGGACATTCTGAGTGTTACCTTTGTCAACAATGGGGACCTTGTGGAAGAATCAGAAGCAGAAGAATCAGGCGATATTATTATCGAAACCGACAAGCCTGATGCTTTCTATGCTCGACTCCCCGAACTTCTCATCGAAAACGAGTTGAATGTCTCCCAACTCTATTCCCCCGACGACAATCTCTCTTCTGTGTTTAAATACTTAGTGGGGTAGTCTACTCATCTTCGGGCTGACCCAATTTCACCAAGGCACTAATATCGGGGCCACTGTCCGCTAATGCTGCGAAATTTCCATCACAAATGGCACGCCGGATCCCGCGCATCAGACTGACATAAAAATGCAGGTTGTGCAGCGTGTGTAGTTGTGAACCGAGAATCTCGTTCTCAATATGCAGATGTCGGAGATATGCCCGTGTAAAGTTCCTGCAGGTATAACAGGTGCATTCCGCATCCAACGGAGCAAAATCACGTTTGTATTTCGAGTTGCGGATGCGGATGATGCCCGCTGTCGTAAACAGAGAACCGTTGCGTGCATTCCGGGTCGGCATCACACAATCAAACATGTCAATCCCACAGCGCACCCCATAGACCAAATCTTCGGGCGTGCCGACACCCATCAGGTAGCGTGGTTTATCTTCTGGTAAGAGCGGCGCGACATAAGCGAGCGTTTCATACATCAAATCCTTTTCTTCACCGACACTCAAGCCACCAATGGCATACCCCGGAAACCCGATGGATACTGTGGCATCTACGCTTGCTTGACGTAGGTCCCGTTCCATACCGCCTTGCACAATGCCAAAAAGCAGTTGATCTGGATGCCGATGTGCCTCTTTACATCGTGCCGCCCACCGCAACGTCATCTCCATTGAATTCTTAAGATACGTATATTCATTCGGTAAGGCAGGACACTCGTCAAACGCCATGATAACGTCTGCCCCGAGGGCATTTTGGATTTCGATTGAACGTTCTGGACTAATAAAGTGTTCAGTCCCATCTATCGTAGAACGAAACGCCACCCCTTCCTCTGTGATCGTACGCAGCGGACCGAGGCTAAATACCTGAAACCCACCGCTATCCGTAAGAATGGGGCGGTGCCATCCCATAAACGAATGCAATCCACCTGTCTCTTGGACGATCTCGTGCCCCGGACGTAGGTAGAGATGATACGTATTCGCGAGGATAATTTCTGCCCGAATTTGCTCGGACAGTGTTTCGGGTGTACATGCTTTCACCGTCCCGCGTGTGCCGACAGGCATAAATATCGGCGTATTTACAGTGCCGTGCGCCGTCTGGACCTTGCCGACTCTGGCTGCACTGTTCCTATCTTGATGAATAAGGGTATAGGGGGACTCGGACATGACAATGCGCGTGGAAAAATGGGAAGAATAGTCATCAGTTATCGGTTACAAGAGGGAACCTTTGTTAAACGAAAACCTCTTAACTTTAACCATCAACTCGTCTACAGATACTTTTGCTAAAGCACGAGTTGATGGTTAAAACTGATGACTGATAACTAATGAATAATTTTTACCTGAAGAACAGGACTATCCTGTTCAAACGGTTTACCGTTAATCGTCGCAGAACCGCGAAATTTAAACTGGTAGGTCTCCGCCGTTAAAGAACTGAGTGCCTGTAGCGGGACTTTGACCTCGGTCTCGTTTGCCGGGATGGTAGCTGCTTCCGTGGTGAACCCTTCCGGTACATCAAGCGGCGTCAGCGTGATTTCATCCGTGAAGCCGCCCTGTCGGACGATCGTTAACGTCAACATCGCTTCCTTTGTAAGAGGGGCCTCGTTTTCTGTAGCCTCAGTATCTGCCGTCGGATTTGCTGCGATCGCTACGGTACCACTATCCGATAGCGTGGCTGTATCACCTTTTGAGGTTGCCGGGAAGACAATGCTGAAGCGCAGTGGTTCTACCGTTACAATGAAAGGTGCCTCAACAATAGTCAACGGAATAGCAGGGGTCGATTGTTTCACTGTCTCACCACTGACAGTCGCCGTTCCATTCACTGAAATATAATTTGTGCCAGGTATCGGCAGGACAGAAAACTGCTCCCTGCGCTCGAAGGTCCCCGCTTTAACCGTAATCGTCGCAGCCGTTTCGCCTTCAGCAATAGTGACACCGGCAGCGGAAACACGATTTGGAAGTCCCGATACCGAGAGCGCAATGGGACCAACGAAGTCGCCATGTCGGTCAGCTGTCACATGAAGGTCAACCGTTTTGTTGTGCACAGCACTTAATCCGATTTCTGCAAGCTTCAGTGTGAACTCCGGTGCATCCATCACAGTGAGTAGGATTGGAGAGGGGTTGGCGACACGTTCTATCTGGCGATTGCCAACCGCACAAACACCGACGATGGAAAGTGGCATCAGTCCAAGTGGCGCGTCCCACGGAGCCGTCACTGTGAGCAGTGCCTGGTTTTGACCCACTCCAATAATAGTAGAACTTACATCAAACGTTTTCGGAAGATCTGGACAAAGCAGGCGAATTGGACCATTGAACTGGTCAAGACGGACAACGTTAACCTGCATTGTGACACTACCACCTCTGCTGACGCGCGGGTTATCCATAGCGGACGGACGGTTCCTATTGTCAAAGGCAACTACACTGAGTTGGCAGCTTGGCTCTAACGGACGGATGTTTAAGCGGTAGGGATAAGCCTCACCACCTTGATTGTTCAGATCCCGGATGGCGATAGTATACTTTCCAGCTTCCACAAAATTCCAGTTAATGCGTGCATCGGCACTGCTGGCATCGTCGTTCACCATCAAGACCTGCTCTTTCTCACCGTTCGACACCATTTCTTTCGCGGCTTCTTCTTCCATCGACTTTTTAGGACCGTAGAGCGTGAGCAGCGCATCAAGGTTTGACGATAGTTTACGTGCCTCTACCTCGAAAACGAGGAACTGAGGTTCCACAATCTCAAATGAAAACCGATCCACATCGTCGGATTTGTCAATTTTCCCGTTGAGCGTTATTGGGGCCGTCACAGCGTTTGCTTTGTCTGCTGTATTGTTCGGTTCAGTTTCTGTCATTTC
Organism: Candidatus Poribacteria bacterium; assembly: GCA_026702755.1. Taxonomy (NCBI): domain Bacteria; phylum Candidatus Poribacteria; species Candidatus Poribacteria bacterium. The sequence goes on from JAPPBX010000037.1 coordinate 14,039, forward strand.
CGCCCACTTTCCGATAGTGAAAGGACGGGGATTGGTTGCCAATCCAGAGGGTGTCTGTACCCGTAGGGATTGTTCGCCTGTTGGTGTTTCCGCCTCTATTGAAACCTGTATAGATGTTACTGTTTCAAGGTTCGCACCAGTGACGGTGATTGTATTCTCGGTGCCGCGTCGTCCACCGAGCGGGAAAATCGTCTCAAGATATGGCAGCTCGCCGATGCTCAATCGATAGTCATACCCATTTCCACCTTTGTAACGGATATCGCGAATGTGAAGTGTGTACTTCCCTGTTTCAAGTGCTGTGTAATCCAGAACGGAATCGAATCCATTGCCAAGCCCGCTGTTGGCGACTTCAGCCCCGTTAGCATCTTGGAGGACAAGGTAGGAATCCAGTAGTGAACCTATTCGCTGCGCTGTCACCTCACAGATAAGCCGTGCATCTTTTTTCAGTTCAAAGGTGAAACTATCTTTATCGTCAATCGACGCGATTGTGCCGTTCACGGTAACTGGCAGTGCAAGCCAGTCGGTTTCCATTTCCGACCCCGATTCCTCTGCTTCCTCCTCCATGACTTCTCGCAGATTTCCGACGACGAAACTCCTTGCGTTGGAAACACCATACGGAGTAACGATGCGTATCTGCTGGATACCTAATTGAGCATCAGGGGCAATCGTCAACGATGCGACCAACTGCGCGTCAGTAGGAATACGTCCAGAAATACCTGCCCCGTTGAAGAGGACAGCAGCCTGTCCGGTTTTCTCCTTAATTTCTCCGGTGATACCACTCCCGCTGAACCACACCGCTGTTGCCGTTCCGAGATTTGTGCCTTTGAGTGTGACTTCCACATCTTGTCCTTGTTGACCGCCCTGTGGAAATACGGCTGTCAGGGCAGGTTGTACCTGTGCATATGCGAAACTCATCGTTAGGAAAAAGATCGCTATGACGAGAAAGCACCATTTTGTTAAGAGATGAGAAAACGACGAATTAACCCATCTCTTCTGCCGAAATAACATGTTAGGCATTGTCGATCACCTTATGTCTTTGGTAGTGAAAAGCCTGCTCATAAGCAAACATTTGTCAATTCGATCCAGTGGACCGAATCCCTGTGCTTTACTATTGAGCAGGCTTAACTAAAATCGGTGTTGATTACGCTATATCAGTGACACCACTGTAAAACTGTTTAGAATATCCCAGCAATCGGTTCGCCCTTCACCAATTCGCGTGGCTGATCCAAATGGTTGTAGACGATAGTGTGCGGGTCGATACCGAGTGTATGATAGACTGTTGCGAGGATGTCGCGCGGGTGTACGGGATTCTCAAGCGGCGTTGAGCCTGTTGCATCGGACTTCCCGTAAACCTGTCCACCTTGGACACCTGCTCCAGCAATCAAACCTGTATAGCAATAGGGCCAGTGGTCGCGTCCATCAGGCGCGTTGCTGTTACCGGAAGTGCTAATGCCCATCCGCGGCGAGCGTCCGAATTCACCGATCGCCAAGACAAGCGTGTCCTCTAACATACCACGCTGATCCAAGTCTTCCAGCAGTGAGGAGACCGCGCTGTCTAACTTCGGACAGTGAAGGTTCTTCAGCGGACCGAAGTTGGTTGCGTGTGTATCCCACGCTGTGGTATTCGGATCACCGTTCGCAACAGAGGGCCAGTTCACCTGTACGAAACGGGTACCTGCTTCCACCAAACGGCGAGCAAGTAGCGCACTCTGCCCAAACGTGTGTCTACCGTACTTATCTCTCATCTCATCCGGTTCTTGAGACAAATCGAATGCGTTGCGTGCCCGTTGCGATAGGATGAGATTATATGCCTTTTCATAATACTCGTTCAAGGCATAAGAGTCTGCCACCTTATCAATTTCGGGCATTCCAGCGTTGATTGTTTCAAGGAGATTTTTACGCCGTTTTAGACGCACCGGTGGTACTTCTGGACGCAAACTCAAATCGTCGAGATTAATCTCCTGATTCGGGTCTTGGAAGAGGAAATAAGGATCGTACGCCCTACCAAGGAAGCCTGCGTTTCCACCTTTACCGATGATATTGCTTTCCTGCATCGGACGCGGGAGTTGCACTGCCGCGAGCATCGGTTCATCGGGTGGACGGTAATTTGCGATATGCGATGCAGCATTCGGATGGTCGGCTGGTGACGGCGGGTCAAGCTGTCCCGAAGGCGCGACCTTGTCAGGTGTTTCACCGGTTACCATTTGGTACATCGCAGCGGTGTGGTTGAAAAGTCCCGCTGGCGTGTAACTTACGGAACGGATAAGGCAAGCTTTATCCATCTGTTGTGCCAAACGCGGCATTGTCTCAGACAACTGAATCCCCGGCACGTTAGTCGGGATTGGATTAAATTCACCACGAATGTTTGAGGGTGCTTCCGGTTTCGGATCCCAAATGTCAAGGTGGCTAGGACCGCCTTGCAAAAAAAGAAGGATGACCGAGTTGGCTTTCCCCCATCCGTTAAGCGGCTTCGCGGGATCAACCGTTGTATTCGCGTTGGCTTGGAGTGACAATACCTGTGGCAGACTAATGCCGAGCATCGCCGCACCACCAACACGTAGAAATTCACGACGTGAGAACCCGTCACATAAACGTCCGGGTAGTTGTGGTAACGATAACATCTATTGTTTCCTCCGTTGTGGCTTTCAGCAATCAGCAGTCGGCAGTCAGTAGCACGTGTGGCAGTTACGAACGCTTTCCTGCCCAAACCCGTAACTGACAACTGACAACTGATAACTGACAACTATTTAGCGATTGAATAAGAAAGCAGGACTGTTGATTAACGCCCACAACAAGTCTTGTGCGCCCTCTTCTTTAGACTCCGCATTCGCGAGATGTTCAATCGCTACTGCATATTCGTTCTTCTCCGGTAACCGAGAAAACGTTGCGAGATATAGTTCTTCAACGAGAACCCGGTCATCTTGATTCGTTTTAATGAGTTGCGCGATACGTCCTTCTGGATCGATGAGTGCCTCTGCAACCGTCGGTCCATTAATGAGATTCATTGCATGTGCAAGGCTGACCTCGGTAGTACGTTCACATTCACACGAAGTTTCGCGTTCAGGTCTACCAAACAGTTTCAAAAATCCATCATCTTTAATCTTACTGTCCGGCAATTGCACGGCTCGGAAGTCTTTCGGGACCTCCTCAAATCGTGGTCGGCTCCCCGTTGCAATTCCGATAGCATCTAACAGCTGCTCCGCCGTCAAGCGTCTGGCTACCGCATGTGAAAAGTTAATTTTATCAGCCTTGTTCCACTTGTTCGTTTTGATGCTCTGCTGATAGGTTCGGGAACGGGTGATTGTCTTCATGACATGCTTCATGTCAAATCCACTGTCTACGAAATCCTTTGTCAACGCATCAAGTAATTCAGGGTTAGTGGGTGGATTACTCGTCCGGATATCGTCTACAGGTTCGATAATCCCGCGTCCCATAAAGTAACTCCAGATACGGTTCACGCCTGCACGTGCAAACATCGGATTGTCTTCAGAGGTGAGCCAAGCTGCCAGCATCTCACGTTTATCCTCAGTTTCGGATGCAATTTCTCCGAAGGGGACTGAGGGTTCAACAACCGCTAAGGTTCGTGGGTGTTTCACAGGCTCTGCGGTGTAATTGGCATAGACAACCTCATCACCAGGTAGCTGCCCCGGCTTGACCTTGACATCCGCGAAAAAGGCACCAAGTTCGTAGTACTGGTTCTGCGTCCATTTTTCAAACGGATGATCGTGACATTTATTGCACGAGAAGCGGACACCTAAGAAAAGCTGCGTTGTATTTTCCACTGCAGCCGTATACTCACGGGAGACACGGAAATAGTTCGCTGCCGGATTTGTATAGGTGCTTCCGGTCGCCGTAAGCAAATCCTGTACAAACTCGTTGTATGGACGATTCTGGGTGATGGATTGATGAATCCACTGTTGGAAGAGCCATATCCCGCGCTCGCCGAGAAACTTACGGTTAGACTGCAACAGGTCGCCCCACTTATGGGTCCAGTGATCGACAAACTCCGTTGTCTCAACGAGAGTATCAATAAGCTGCTCCCGTTTTGTCTTCGATGCGGTTTTGTCGGCAAGAAAACTCCGAACCTGTGCCGGGGTTGGTGGAATACCTGTTAAATCGAAGTAGATACGCCGCACAAACTCTTCATCTGTACAGAGTTCAGAAGGCAGAATCTTCATCCGCTTCAGTTTATTGTGGACGTGCGTATCGATGTAGTTGTATTCAGGTGTTTTAACCCACTTGTAGCCACTTCTATCGCCCATAACAATGATGCCGTTTGTACTATAGGCACCTTCATAACGGGTGAGAATGGCGGTTTCGCCACGGCGTTCTGCCGTCACCACACCCTCGTCTGTCACTTTTGCCACTTCATTGACACTACTCGTGAATTTCGCCTCACGGGTGACATCCCGTGTTGTTCCATCGGGATAGTGAGCAATAACTATAAGCTGCTGCTTCGTACCAGGTATCGCGAGTTCAGCAGAATCGGGCAAAACCTCTAATCTTTCCACTCGCTTAGTGGTCTCAACGTCGGGAATAGCACCTTCCGCTATCCATTGACGAATGATTTCATAGTCTCGATTTCCTGGGACAATCACTTGTCCACCTTTATGCGGTACCTCTGACGTCGGCTTTAGCAACATTAGGCTCTGTTCAGGGAACGCTCGATTGAAACGCCGTCCAGCTATATCCTCAATCAAGAGTTCATAATCAAAATCAGGATCATAGCCGCGGAGTGAAAGTTTGAACCCATTTTTGCCTTTTGCTGCACCGTGACACGTGCCATTGTTACATCCAGCGTGGCTCAGGATAGGCATTACATCTCGGACGAAGCTGACAGGTGGTGCCTCAATACTTTTGACAGTTACAGGCAGTTCGGTGTTTACACCTTTGACACTCACCGCAATTTTTGTTGTGCCAACTGTTACCGGGAAGATATAACCATCTTCATGCACCTTTACACCCGCGGTATTGGGTGTCAGCACAGCCCACGGCGTTACATCTACCCATGCACCATCTCTTGTCTTACCTGACACGAGCACCCGTCGACCGTCACGCGCGTGCTCCAATGTCAGCGACTCTGGATGAACCTTCAGTGCTTGCACCATCGGAACTTCAGCACTCGCAGACTGCTCCATCTCACTTGATGCTGTCAGGTGGAACGCGAAACAGATGGAGAATGCAACAAGGAGTGTTGTTACAACGTTAAACCTGGGTTTCATCAAAAAATTCGGCGTGAAACCTCCGACCGTAGTTGACGGAGGAAATGCCGTCCTCCTTTTTTAACTATTGGGTTTTCGCTCCGTTTTTTTCCGTTGTGGAAAAACGGGTTTCTGCTTAATTCGCTTGGTATACATCTCGTAATTGACTTTGCGGACACTTAGCCATCTCTTTTTCTGTCCGCTATATCTATTTACCTTCTCTCGCGTACTTGCTCAAGTATCATCGTATCAAAATATAGGACGATTTCTTTCTTCAAATGGCTTAGGTAAGATCCCAGAGCAGCACAGTATGGTCATCGCTTCCGCTGGCGAGAATACTTCCATTCGCCGCATACGCGACACTCCTGACACTGCTTGTATGCCCTGTGAGTGTCTCTTTAGGCTCTCCCGTCTCAACATCCCAGAAGCGGATGGTGTTGTCATTTCCACCGCTTGCGATGGTTTTACCGTCAGGTGAGCAAGCGACGCTCCAGACATAACCTGAATGCCCTGTGAGTGTCATTATTAAACTTCTTTCATCTGTACTCCACAACCGAACCGTGCCATCAATACTTCCACTCGCGAGGATCTCTCCATCAGGCGAATACGCAATTGAATCGACGATATGCGTATGTCCTTTGAGTGTAGCTCTGTGCTTTCCAGTAGCGGCATCCCACAATACTATATCATCATCTCCGGTTCCCGCGGCAAGCGTTCGCCCATCAGGAGAATATCTAACACATCGGATGGAGTCCGCGCGCCCTTTGAGTGTATCTTTTGCCTCTCCTGTGCTGGCATCCCACAACCGCACTGTACCATCAGTGCTTCCACTGGCGACGGTCGCCCCATCTGTGGAATAGGCGACACTCCTAACAGCGTCCGTATGTCCTGTAAGCGTCGCTGTGGGAGATCCACCGATCGCGTCCCATAGGACAACTGTATTGTCTATACTTCCACTGGCAATCGCACTACCATCAGGCGAATAGGCGACACATCTGACGTATTCCCTGTGCTCAACGAGAAGGTTCAGTCCCATCCCACTGTCTACATCGTAGACCCAAACGCCAATGTCACATGCAACAGCAAGTTGCGTGCCATCCGATGAGAATGCTATATCTCCAGTTAAATTGCCCTGGTCAAGACGTGCTCTCGCCCCTGTTGGCAAACCCGATTGTGTATCTTTCTGATCGTTCATGATTGCTAATGAAAATATCCTTTTTTCTGTAACTTGTTAAAATCGAAACTTAGTTGCTATAAAGTCAGAGCTGTCAGGTTCGCAGGGATTCATCACGCTCTACTTCTGATTTTTCAAGTGCCCCCAAACTATCGGCAACTTACCACTCGGGGAAACATCCGCAAATTCCGATTCACTTGCTAACCAGTTGATGACGTTTTCGGTCAATTTCTCTATCTGATCAATACTCTTGTTGTTTTTATGAAAATTCGGGAGCCGCCAATTCATGTTGAAGATTTTACCGTTCCCAGCTTCCCAATAACCGAAAGCTGCAATCCTATCTTTGTAATCGGTACCCTGCTCCCAAGCATGCGCAAGCGTCGTAAAATTCTTCCAAATTTTATCGAAATAGTCACCACTTACTGGATATCCACTTGAATTGACCTGAATCCAATCATCAACTTTAGGGGTCTTCCCATCAACATTTTCGAGCCCATCTACCAACCCAAGTTCCAATGTCTCCTTGAGGACAATAATACCAACATTGCTTCCATCGTCTGGAACGGGTCCAAATTTTCGGGGTTGTGCGTCTTCTAATCCCAACGGTGTAGCATAGCGGATAGCCGCGCCTGTTAAGAGCACTGCGCCGCCACTTTCAGCGTAGTTTATGAACGCATCAATTTCTGCGTTGGACAATCCGCCCGGATCAGCATCGCCATCATGCCACCAGACAACACCAAACTGCTTGAATGTGGCACTCTTCAAATCTGCCTTTGCGAGTTGTGTGGTTTTGAACGTCTTTTCAGCAAACTCCAATGCGGGTTCAGTAAAGTCGCCTTTGTCTCCGAGATAGATGAACCCGACTTCTACTGCAGCATTACCAATAGTTATACCAAAAAAGAGAAGAAATGTCAAACAAAATACGATTTGGCGAAACTTATTAGCCAAATCTTGCCATTTAAAAGTCCGTTCCATAGTCGCTCCTTATGCTTTTAAGCAGGATAGCGCATAAACGCTTATTCAAGGGTTCGGTTCAATAACTCAATATTAGACTTCTCTTTCACTAAATAATATCACGGAATAACGTTTTTGTCAAAATTTCACCACAGAATCCGCTAAACTTACCTTTACGAGGTTAAGTCCGTGCTGTCATGGCAGTTGCGAAGTCGTTCGTTACCCATTTTCACGAAACTCGGTTCAATTTCAAACCCAATGAAATTCCGCTGATGTCGTTTACACACCACAGGACAAGTGCCTACTCCGACAAAGGGATCCAAAACAAGGTCCCCTGGTGATGAACTTGCCAATACGATCCGTTCAATCAACCGCTCCGGTTTTTGGATTGTATTGAGTGCCTTTCTGCTTACCAACTCTTTGGACTTGTAGGTGAGTTGTTTTATATCTCCCCAGACATCACCCGGATTCTTTCCTTTCGGATTGTATTTCGTTTTACCAAATTTACCGTTCGTTACGGACGGCACGTTTTCACACCGATGCCGATGCTCTAATTCAACGAGTTGTTTGACTCTGATAGGATCTAAGTTATAGCACTGTGGCTTTTTGCCCTTGATAAAATAACAGATGATATCGTAATTATTAGTGTAATTGATCCGTCCTTGTGCAAGTCTGCTCGGTTGATACCACACGATTTTTGAACGTAGGTTCAGAAACTGCCGATAGTCTATAAAGTCGATGCAGTCGGGTTTCCCAAAAAGATAGAGTGCACCGCCATCCTTCAACTTCGGGGCGAAACTTTCGATAAGTTCGAGATTAAATTCCTGAATTGAGGAAATCTCGTCCCACGGTTCTTCCGTTACGCCGTACGGTCCATCACACACAATCAAATCCACTGAGGCATCCTCTACCTCTTTGATCAGAGTAAACATGTCGCCGCAATGAATGGTGTTGTGTGCAAGCATAATTTCGTTATCTCAACTCCACGGGCAGATTTAATCTTTGTTGGCATGGTGTATCGCTTTCCCAGCGACTATTCCGAGCCCCGTGAGGAACACTACAAGCGTCAAAATTGCAACCCATTCCATCATAATTCCTCCAATTTATCAATTTTTCGATATGCTACATTATTGAGCCAAATAATTATAAATGTAATCAGAATTGCTGCAATTGCTCCAGTTACTAAAAGACCCCGACTTGCTTTTCCATAGTTCTGAATCACCCAAGCAACAAGGGAAATATCCGTAGCAATCAAAATGGCGAAAACCACTTTTAGCCAACCAATTTCTTCCTTGAGTTTATCGATTTGTGCCATGTTAATTTGACCTTTTACAGAAAGTTAGGGTACCCAGTTTAGGTTTTGTTAGAAATCGCAATTATGAAGGTTTTACATCGGTCCCACTCGCCGTGGTCCTCTATCCATAGCGAACATAGATGCATCAAAACTCTGTTTCAGCAATTCCAACTTGATGCCCTGTTTCGCCGGAACATGCCAGAGATTGTCAAACTCGTCGGGGTCCTCAATTAAGTCGTAGAGTTCACCTTCTCCATGTCCGTGATAAACTACCAATTTGTAACGTTTATTCCGGTACATTGTTGCGAAAGAATGGTCTGGTAGATCAACAGCGTCATAGTATTCACACCGGACAAAATCACGATGATGGTTTGCATCTACTTCACCTCGGAGGATAGGCAGAAGCGATTTGCCGTGCATCCCTTCAGGCACCGCTAAACCTGCCAATTCCAAGAGCGTAGGTGTTTTATCAACAAGTTCAACGAGCGCGTCGCTTTTGAGACCACTCGCAAACTGCCCTCGCCACGAAAAGATCAGTGGCACCCTGACTAAGCCTTCGTAAAATCTGCAGCCCTTCTGGATTAGCCCGTGGTCGCCAAGCGTTTCTCCGTGGTCACTGGTGAAAATAATAACGGTGTTTTCGCGTTGGCCTGTTTCATCAAGCGTTTCAAGGATCCTGCCAAACTGCTCGTCAATCAGTTGAATCATCGCGTAATAGGCAGCTTTGAGCGTCTTGGCATCCCTTAACCCGGCTGCGTCCGCTTCTTGGCGCGGCGTTTGTGGCAAGATTGGGCTCCGAATATCCAGTTCATCCGGTGTGCACACTTTGGATTGAAAATCAACCGCTTGTAATCGGGTCTGTTGTTCTACATCACTGTCTCGGAAAAGGGGCGATGGCATTTCCGCTGGGTCAAACTGCTCTCGATGTGTCTGTGGCGGATTGAATGGCGGATGCGGATCATAGATATTGACACTCGCAAGCCATGGACAATCTCGTTCCTCACGAATGAACTCGACCGTCTTTTCCGCACACCACGTCGTCTGATGCAGCTCGGCTGGCACACCTTTTGGATCCCGATTCAGTTCGCCAAGTATGTATCCTTTTGAACGAACCCAATCAGCGTAGTCATGTCCTTCTTCCCAATCATCGCGTGGTGCATGGCTGTATTGCCAATAACGGTAGCCATCGTCTGTGCGCGGCTCCACTCGGCGGTAGGCACTCGCCAGATGGAGCTTGCCAATCAGTCCACAATCGTAGCCGCTATCTGCGAGGGTACGTGTCACAAGCGGGTACGCCTCTGGGAAGAAATCATTTCCGTTGCGGATTGCGTGTGTCGCGCTCGGATACATACCCGTAAGAAAACTCGCTCGACTCGGCGTACAGATAGGGCTTTGACAGTAGGCGTGCGTGAACGCTACCCCCTCGGTGACTAAGTCATCAATGTGGGGTGTGGACACATACGGATTGCCTAATGCACCGATTGTGTCGTAACGCTGCTGATCTGTGCAAACCCAGAGGATATTGGGAGCCTTAACAGCCATACGTTAGCCTCTTCACGCGCGTTATTTAACCTTCGCGCTAAACCCGGTCTCTTTAACGAGGTCTGCAAGGTCAGTTGCAGAAGTGGTATTTTTCCGAACTTTAATGACAGCTTGATCCGGCAGAGAAACCTCGACACTGATAACGTTTTGGTGTTGTGTAAGTGCATCCTGCACTCTTGCGACACACGCACCTCACGTCATACCTGTCACGACTAAAGCAACATCCTCACTTCCCGCTGGCTCAATCGGGACGGACATAAAGGCGTTCAATAACTTACCAGAAGCGGGGTCAAATATACGAATTTTTCCATCAAAGCCGCCTGTAGCAAGCTGCGTACCATTAGGATGGAACGAGACCGCGAAAACACCAACTGCATCGCCTTGCATACTTGCTAAACGCTTTCCATCTTCCACGTTATAGATACGCGCTTCACCGCCTGCGCTACCAGTAGCAAACCGACTTCCGTCCGCTGAAAACGCGACACCTTCAATCGTACCCGACTGTGCTTCGTACGCTTGAATGAGGTTAAAGTCCGTGTTACCAACATCTCTTCGTATTTCGCGGAAGATTTTGTAAAGTCTTGGAATCCGGTCTTCACCGGCACTCAAAACTTGGTCTTTACTCGGATGTCGTGCGATCGTGTTGATCTCGCCGTAGCCCTTGTTGCTGGAGTTGATGTCGTCAACGAAAGAACCTGTATCTACCTCAACCAATTTGAGAGCAGTATCGCGTCCACAACTCACAAAGTGCGAACCATCAACAGAAAAAATTGTGCCGAAAACCCAATCGCTGTGGTTGTCGAATTTAATCAGTTCTTTCTCATCCTCAACGGACAATACACGTACCGTTTGATCTGAGCATCCGAAAGCCACGCGACTTGCGTCTGGCGAGAAGGAGAGTCCGTACACGGTATCATAACTGGCACGTATCGCCTTGATGAGCGTGTTCGTTTCGGTATCCCAGAATTGTACCTCGCCGAATTGCGCGGGGGAGCCACCTGCGATGCCTAAGACTTTGCCGTCTGCCGTGTACGTCAGTGATTCTATTCGACGCGCTTTACCGACCAATCGCGCTTTGAGTTCAAAATTTACTGTGTCATACAATAAAACTTCGTTGACACCTGATACCGCAAGCGTACTGCCATCGGGTGAGTACGCCACTGCTGTAACCACCGGAGGCACGGTGTAGACAGGATAGTTCCCCTCCCCCATATCATCGACTTCGGCGGGAGTGTCGTCGTTTGCACCTTCAAGGATCCAACGCCGAAACATTTCGACCTCTTCGGCTGAGAGCGGTTCCATGTTCTGGGGCATCGCCGGTTCATCCCCAGAGATGAGTTGAATGAGGAGACTGTCATCCGGTTTCCCAGGAGTGATTGCCTCGCCTGCCATTCCGCCCCGCGTCAGATCAGCGTAGGTTGTTACAATCAGATCGCCGTTCGGATCGCCAGGATGATGGCATCCTTGACAACTCCGTTTGAGAATCGGGACAATCTGTGAGTGGTAACTGACTACTGCGCCTCCGCCGTGATTGTCTGCCGCTACAAACGGGATCCACGCGGCAAGACAGAACAGATACACCCCAAAATGAATCATAAACCTTGATAGCGATATTTTCATTTTTCTTGAAAACCCTCCCTCTCATGATACCATTTTTCTGTGGTTGTCGTAAGTTACGCCAAAAATGTCCCAGTTGACACATATCTTTGAGTAATTATACTATAATTTCACAGTAGAATTCAAGAAAATTGCGTCAGAGCAAGGTATTTATTAGGAAACTTGAAAAATAAAAGATAAATATCGCTATTAAGCAGTGTGTTCTGAAATCCCACCTGATTTATGATGTTCAACAATCACAGACTTTACCACAAACACGCTATTTTCCGTTGACACGTCTTGAAAAATAGGGTATACTTCTCTTGCCCAATAAAGGCAACATACTTTACTATAAAAATTTAACCATTCTGATAAGGAGATATTTCTTCAATGAAAATGGACTTAGGACGAAATTTGTGGTTTTCCCATATTGGAATTTTTGTTTCAGCACTGCTTGTCATCGGTTCTATTGGAACTGTACAAGTGGTAGAGGCAGCGGATGCGTATGAAATTGACACAGCGCATTCAATGATACTTTTCCGAGCAAAACACATGGGAATTACCTACAACTACGGCAGGTTTAATGAATTCAGCGGTAAACTCTCAATAGATGAGACCGATATATCCAAAAGCACGATAGAATTTGAGGTAAAAACAGCAAGCGTTGATACTGCTAACGAAAAACGCGATCAACACCTCAGAAGCCCCGACTTTTTTAGCGCAAAGCAGTTTCCCGTCATTACCTTCAAAAGCACAAAAGTTAGTATGAAGGAAGGGGAAGAAAATATGTTAGAGATCACAGGAGATATTGAGCTGCTCGGCGTTAAGAAATCCATTACAGTAGACGTTGAAATCACGGGAAAAGGCAAAGGAAGACAAGGTGAATCTCTGATTGGATTTGAGAGCATCTTTACAATTAAGCGGAGCGAATTCGGAATGACCTACGGCGCGGGAGCCGTCAGTGACGATATCCGTCTTACTGTCACTATTGAAGCAAAACACGAATAGACATATCCGTTCCGATTTGCTGTTGGCGCGCTTAAATGAAGTTTCAATACTACAAACAGATTGGTTCGTAGTAGTGCGATTTATCGCACGTTCAGAAATTACCGAATTAAATTCTGAAATCTCATGAAAGCGTGCCATCCCTATAAAACACGTGGAAGGAGATCAGCGATGTTGACAATCAAACAACTTTTTTTTGGTTTACTCCTGCCAGCTATCGTCGGTGGTGGGATTCTTCTCTTCGCGAGGTCTCTTTCTTCCAAAGAAGACACAATTGGAAACGAAAAAGAACACAGTGGATTTTCGGGTTGGCTTATCGCCGCTGCACTCGGCATCGGCTATATAGTTGGCTATCTTGGTTTGGAAGGGTTGCCCGCATTTCCGCCCAAGTTGGGGGTACATTGGCTTTTCTATCTCGCTATTATCGGGGTGATCGTTGCCGGTTTTTGGCATTTTGCTTTGTGGCGACGTTTGATAGCACAGGTGGCTCTCGCCTTTATTATACCACGCCTCCTCCTAACTTCAACATTCAAGTATACGTGGGGACAAACTGAAGGAATTATCTGGTGGGTGTGCATCGCCGCCGCGATTTTTATCTTTTGGTATCTCGTGCAACAGAGTTTTATCGCGCTACCGTCTGGTGCGTCCGGTCCGTTCGTCTATTTCGGGCTCTCCGGCGGAACAGCCTTGGTTTTGGCACTTTTAGGAAGTCTGCGGTTGGCACAACACGCTGGGATCTTAGTAGCACTTTTCGCCACGAGTTGGATCATTGCGCTTATTTTACATCGCAACGACAAGCCGTTTACCTTTTCGCCCAGCGCATCGGCAGTCATAACACTTCTCCTTGTTGGTATCTGGATGAACGGTTATTTTTTCGCGGAAGTGCCAGCGGTGATTGCCCTTCTGTTAGCAATCTCACTGTTCTTAGCACCGATTGGACAAATAGAGGCGATTCAGAGACTTGGCGAGCGGCACTCTAAAATTGTTCAGATAGCAGCCATAGCGTTGCCAGTTGTTATCGCAATTGGTATTGCTGTCGCACGTTCCGGTCTTTTCGGTGAAAACAGCGCGTATTAAAATACGAACATAATGACCGGAAGTGTTGTCTAAATATCTAAGGTGCTTACTTATCAAAATTGCCCCATTTTGTGCAACTTCGGGCAGGGTATGCCCCATTTTGTGCGATTTTTTACCAATAACCTTTATTGTGAGAGACTTCCAGAATGGCACAGAATTTGCTGAACAGTCGTATAGAACATCTCGCGGGAAAGCGATTCGCAAGGATTTAACGGCTTTTAGAAAAAGAGGACAAACAATCGGAGGAAAAAATGAGTTTGCTACGTAATCTGGATTTTGGTGTCCCTCGTACGCCAAAACTCGTTGTAAAAAGTCTTGTCATAGCGTTCCTGCTTGGCATCCCGTTCCTTTTTATTAGCGGCTGCGTCAAGATGGAGGCAACCCGGAAAGCGGATTGGGAGACACACTTCACAGATCTCCACTTTGTCAATCACAAACAGGGCTGGATTGTTGGAGATCAAGCTCTAATTATCCACACAGCAGACGGTGGAAAGACGTGGAAGCAGCAAGAAGTTGATACAACAAGCCCAGGATTTCGTCTGCCCGATGCCTCCTTAGACTTCAAAGCGGTTTACTTTACCAACACGAATTACGGATGGGCAGTCGGCGATGAAGGATTAGTCGCAGCAACCGACGATGGCGGTAGACACTGGACACTGCAAAAGAGCGGCACCTCCGCGATGCTCGTTGATGTCTTTTTTGCAAATTCAAAAGAGGGCTGGATTGTTGGCGAAGATTCGGATGTTCTCTATACCAAGAACGGTGGGAAAACGTGGAAACGTTATGAATACGTTAGTGAATTCCCACTCAACGGGGTCTGGTTTGTTAACAAGTCAAAAGGATGGGTTGTCGGCACACACGATAGGATTTTCCATACCCAGAGCGGTGGTGAATCGTGGCGAGAGCAGAGCAATCGCTTTGCAGGTGAACGCGATCGGATGATTAACGACAATAAAAAAGTCTTTTTTGTCAACGAGAATGAAGGTTGGATTGTCGGCAGTGACGGCTCTATTTTCCACACAATGAACAGCGGTATCAACTGGCAGCGTCAAGATAGCCGTATTCCTCTGATTAATGGACATGTCCGAGATACCATCAATAATATCCATTTCACAGATGAAAACTACGGGATTGCCGTGGCGGATGTCGGTTTTATCACCCGTACCCAAGACGGTGGGGATAATTGGCAATTGATGGACAGCGGCACCGAGAACAATTTGACGGGTATCCAATTTACGACACCCACAGAGGCGTGGGCAGTCGGATGGTATGGCACAATTTTACACACAACAGATGCCGGTGCGACATGGAAGATGACCAGCGGCGTTACCGCGAATGATTTGCAAAACGTTCAGTTCACCGATGCCAATCGCGCAATCGCTGTCGGCAGGCGGGGCACAATGGCAATGAGTAACGATGGTGGACAAACATGGAACGAAATTGACACAGATATTTGGGACGGCATCTGGAACATCTATTTCGCGACAGACAAACACGGCTGGGCAGTTGGTGATCGCGGGTTGATCGTCCATACCAATGATGGAGGCGCGAATTGGGAACGTCAGCGCGGACCTTCCTCCTTTACACTCCGTGCTGTTCACTTTGTTAGTCCTGAAGTCGGCTGGATCGTCGGGGATCTCGGCAGCATTCTACATACGATTGACGGTGGCACAACATGGCTCCCACAAACCGCAACCGGTGATTTCCTCTCGCTCATGCTAAAGGGTGTATTTTTCCTCGATGAAAAGAAAGGGTGGGCGATCGGATGGCCCGGCGTTTGCCTCGCGACAGAAGATGGCGGTTTGACATGGAACCAACAGACCACTGGCACCTTCAATGAACTCTACGCTGTCTACTTCGCAGATGAAAACACCGGATGGATCGTTGGGCAGTTTGGCGAGATTTTATATACCAAAAACGGTGGAAAAAAGTGGAATTTCCAGCGGAGCGGCACACAAGCGAATTTGAATAAACTCTATTTTGCCGACACACAGCACGGATTAATTGTCGGTGATGACGGTGTGATGCTTACCACTGTCAATGGCGGGAAAAAATGGGAAATGCAGGAGAGCGGCACTGACAATGACCTTTATGGATTGGCACTCTCTCCCGACGGTGTCGTCGCTGTTGGCAAGGGCGGAATTGCGATGCGTTACTCCGTCGAAGAGGCAGAATTGCCAGCGAAATTACCGCCTGTCGCTGAAGAACCGACAATTGTCACAGCTGAAGCGGAGACCCCTGTTGAACCTGTCGCCTATCATTGGGATATTATCCGTCAGGCAACATGGCGGACCAACTTCTCGGATACGCATTTCGTGGATGCACAAAACGGATGGGCAGTCGGTTCAGGCGGCGTAATCGCGCATACCACAGATGGTGGCAAAACATGGCTGCCACAACACAGTGGGGTTGATGAAGACTTGCGCCAAGTAGAATTTTCTGACGAGAAACATGGACGAGTCCTTGGTTCTGGTGTCCTACTTCAGACTGAAAACGGCGGTGAAACTTGGCAGCCTATTCTTCAAGCAACCAAACAGAACCTGCCACGCGTCAGCACAATGCACTTCCTAAATGCACAAGAGGGATGGCTCGGGGCAAGGATCGGGCAAACCTTACACACAACCAATAGCGGTAAGACGTGGAAAGTTCAGAAAACTGGAACAACAACAGCGAACATCACCGATCTCCACTTTGTCAATAGTCAGAAGGGATGGGCAGTAACCCCTCAACGTCGAGATGGTGGGTTCATCCTCCACACCGTTGACGGTGGCGATTACTGGAAGATTCAGGCGAAAACCAATCAACCCGGGATTGCCGTCCATTTTGCTGACGAAAACCGCGGCTGGGTGGTTCTCGGCAACGGCAATTCCTTATTGACTGAAGATGGCGGCGAAACATGGAAATTGCAAACCACGGCACAAAGCACACGCGGTTTACAGCGCATCACCTTCCGTTCTCATACCAACGCCTGGGGACTCGGCGGCGGTGGTGTGTATATTACCGAGGATCAGGGGTTGACTTGGAAGTCAGTCTCTGTCGCTACGGGAGATGATGACGATAACATGTTCGCCAACATGTTTGCCATGCGAGAAACTGACCCGGAGATGCTCGAAGAATCTGAATTAGAATCGGAAGAAGCAGACGAGGAGGGAGAAGAGGGCGCGGAGGGACCAACGTTAGCATACGACGAAACACCGGAGGAAATTCAAAATCGGCTTCGAGAACAGTTTCAACGTTCCGGACGTTTCGCGCCAGAGGGTGAACTTCCACCTAACGCTGAACGGACGGCACCGGCACCAAGACAGCAACGACCGCCACCACCGCCAGAACCTCAAGGCCGCCGTAGACGCGGGGCACGCCGGATCGCCAGTGTGTACTTCTTAGACGCAGAACACGCGTGGGCTGTTGGGAGTGGTGGCAGCATCTATCACACGGCGGATGGCGGAGAGACTTGGGAACGGCAACTCGGTGAACAGCAACGCAATGACTTCCGAGAGGTGCTCTTCTATGATGATAAAAACGGTTGGATAGGCGGTGACGGTGGTGTCCTATTGGAAACCCAAGATGGTGGACAGACGTGGGAGACACTCGCAAGCCAAACGCGGCAACGCCTCATCGGTGTCCACTTCGCCAGCCTCGAACCCGAAAAATGGGGGTGGGCAATGCAACGCGACGGAACTGTCCTCTATACTACAGACGGTAGCACTTGGACAGCCGGGGACACGCCGGAACGTCCGCCGTTCATGGAAGGCGATGCACCGGGGACATTCTCGCTGAACGACGTTGCCTTCGGCAAGTTTTCTGAAGGCTGGGCAGTCGGACAATTCGGAGACATCATCCATAACAAAGACGGCGGTCCCACATGGACACCTCAGCGCACCACTGCGAACGACAGACTTACGAGTATAGATATGAAATTCGCGCCCCTCGGTTGGGCAGTCGGACAAAGTGGTGTCACGCAACGGACTATCAACGGCGGTGAGTATTGGCGGATGCACGAGACCAAGACAAACTATGATCTTAACTCGGTTTCGTTTATCACCAAGCGGAAGGGATGGGCAGCTGGCGAGGCAGGCATCGTCCTGCGGACAATCGACGGTGGTTTTACATGGGAACCTACATTGACCGGTGTCCCCAAGGAACTTCACGGCATCGTCGCAATCTCCGAACAAGAGGTCTACGCGGTCGGTGAAGAGGGAACAATTGTTCGCTCCACTGATGGCGGCGAAACTTGGGAACAGGAACACACCGATATCGACAACAACCTTTACGTTATTACCCGTTCCAAAGACGGAAAAGCCCTGTGGGTTGTCGGGCAGTGGGGTGTTGTGCTGCGTCGGAAATTGGAAACGCCAGTGCGAATGTCAATGCGGTAAAATTAGCGAAACTTGACAAATCACAATAAATATGCTATACTTCATGTATAATGAGCAAATTTAACTTCATTGACCTCTTTGCTGGAATCGGTGGAATTCGCATTCCTTATGAAAAGTTAGGCGGAACATGTGTATTTAGTTCTGAATGGGATAAATACGCCCAACAGACCTACACTTACAATTTTGGAGAAACGCCCGCTGGCGACATCACTAAGATTAAGGAAACTGATATCCCCGACCACGACATTTTATTGGCAGGTTTTCCGTGCCAACCCTTTAGTATTATTGGAGACAAGCAGGGCTTTGAAGATACGCGTGGTACACTGTTTTTTGACATCGCTCGGATTTTGAAACAGAAGCAGCCGAGCGCGTTTCTCCTTGAAAATGTCAAGCAGCTGCTCACCCATGACAAGGGACAAACCTTTGCAGTTATACAAGAACAATTGTCGCGATTGGGCTATACCGCCTATCACAAGGTATTGAATGCCCTTGACTTCGGATTACCGCAAAAACGGGAACGGATTTTTATTGTAGGGTTTCGCGAACCGATAGCGTTTGATTTCCCGAAGCCTATCGGTATGTACAAACCTCTCTCAGAGATACTGGAGTCTGACAAAGACATTGACCCAAACCTGTTCGCATCGGAGCGCATCCAAAAATCGCGACGTGAAAAGTGTAAAGGCATACCCTTTTTCCCATCCGTTTGGCATGAAAACAAAGGAGGTAACATTTCGGTCTTGCCCTTTTCGTGTGCGTTGAGAGCTGGTGCCTCTTACAACTATCTTTTGGTGAACGGCGTTCGGCGTCTTTCCGATAGAGAACTGCTACGCCTACAAGGATTTCCCGAAGACTTCAAAATTGTAGGGAATATGATGCAGGTCAGAAAACAGACTGGAAATAGTGTTGCTATCCCTGTCGTCCATGCCATTGCGGAGAAAATGTTGCAGGCATTAGAACAACGTAAACCGATGATACAACTTGAGGAACAATTGCTTCTCTTTAAAGATGCAGCATAAATCATCTATTCTATGAGGAGTAAGACTTTTGAAAAGTGCTTATGAAAGAGGTTACATGGGTCGGTGATTCCCGTGAGAAGCTGCGACGATTACCTAAGGGTGCAAGAAAAACAATCGGTGAAGCTCTGACATACGCTCAGTTTGGAGAAAAGCACCCGACTGCCAAACCGATGCGAGGCATTGGAACAGGAGTGATGGAGATTGTTGCTCGACAGTCCCGTGATACTTACCGAGCAGTTTATGTCGTAAATCTTGGGAGGCAGATTTATGTGCTGCATGTTTTCCAAAAGAAAGCAACTCGAGGCATAAAAACCCCAAAAAGAGAAATAGACCTTATTAAGCATCGCTTAAAGCAGGCAAAAGAAATGGAGGCAGCCCATGTGTAATGACCTGAAATTCGAGAAAAGTAGTGGAAACGTGTTTAAGGATATTGGCTTTTCTGAAGCAGAGGCCGAGGTTTTGTTATCTCGAACAAAGTTGACTTTTGAGATATTTACACTTCTTAAAAAATCTCGGCTCAGACGCGTGAAGGCGGCGAAACTTCTGGCGGTTGAAGAGCAGGACATCTTGAAACTCAAAAACGGTGACTTTGATGATTTCAGCATAGAACGCCTTTCCCATTTCCGGGATCGGTTGAAGTGCTATGTAGAGGAACAGGAACCAACATCAGAAAAAGAAGAGGAACTAAGGGCATCAGCTGCTCCGTAATCAGAGATATTAATACAATGAAATCAAAATCCAGTAAAGCCTTTCTCATTTCAGTCCTACTACACGTCGGTATTGGCGTGCTCGGACTTTTCTATTGGTTCGGTACGAACCCACAGCGAGATGCCGCCAGTATCAACGCCATGTTCATCAGGGAAGAAAAACCGAAGGTCAGACGTATACCACGACGGAAACGTGTCCAAGCCACGCAGAAAAGAACCCGCGATGTCAGTCAACCGCGACTGAAAATCCTCACGAGCAACCAACCTGCCAGCACGCGCGGTGTTGTCTCGGCAGCGGAACCTGCTCCTTTCCAACCCTTCGACACCGACGATCTCGGTGAACCCGTTGGACCCACGACGACAAATGTTGAATTCGATGACATTCCACAGGTCCAACGAAAAGTCATTGACCGTCCTTTCAGAAAAGAGAAGAAAACCGAAACGCGTCCCAAGAGTCGGTTAGTGAAGTTCATTGAAGCACAAGAAGGGCCCCAACGTATCGTCTACTGTATTGATCTGTCCACCAGCATGCAAAATCTTCCCGCGCGCAAACTTAAGCGGATTATAGATCTTATGCGCGACTCACTCACCTTTCTCGAACCGCACGATAGTTTCAACATTGTGGCGTTCAGTGCGGAACTCATCGTCTATCAAGAAGACTTTGTTCCCGTAACAGAGCAGACAGTTGCTTCATCGTCAAACTATCTCGCCGACATCCAGTCCCAAATCCATACAGACGGGACCGACCACGATATGCTAACGGCGTTGACGGAAACCTCCAAAACCTCACCTACCATCGTTGTCCTCTTTAGTGATGGTATCCCAACGTCAATTGAGGGACCGGATCTCACACGTGTTGGCGAACACGCTGCAGGCAACGGACGTATCTTTGCTATGGGAACCGGGATGGCACCGAATTTCCCCGGTGCCGTGATGTTGAAACGTCTCGCTACTGTGAGTGCGGGGGACCTGTGGCTCGTTGATAGAGCAAGAATTAGATAAGGGGAAAACTGCATGCAGCAATCCAGTCTCACGCGTGCAGAAGAGATAGCCGAAGGTCTCTATCCACACCAAATAGAAGGTATCGCCTTTCTGCTCGGTCGTCGCCGTGCGCTCCTTGCTGATGATATGGGACTCGGTAAGACCCGACAATCCGTCCTCGCGATGGTTGAAGCAGAAGCCGAAGGTCCTTACCTCGTGATCTGTCCTGCCTCTATCAAACGCAACTGGGCGCGTGAAATCGAAATCGTTTTCCCAGATGCCGAACCTGCCATCGTTGGTCCCACGCCGCTCCCACCTATAGATTACCGCGGTTGGATTATTGTCAACTATGAAATCCTCGGTAAAAATCTTGACAAACTACTTGCGTTTGACTGGAAAGGTGTTGTTTTTGACGAAGCACACTACCTAAAAAATTATCAGAGTCAGCGGAGTCAAAACGCATCAAAACTGGTTAAGCAGATCAAACGGGACCCTGTAGTCCATGCGTTAACTGGTACCCCAATGACAAGCCGGCCCCGCGACCTTTTTCCGCTGTTGCAGATTTTGGACCATCCTCTCGGAAAGAGTTTCCTCAGTTTTGCGAAGCGTTATTGTGAGGCGTATCAAGGAGATTTCGGACTGGTGGCAGATGGCGCAAGCAATCTCGAGGAATTGACTGTGCAACTGCACGGTGTCATGCTGCGCCGCACAAAAGATGAAGTGTTAGACCTTCCGCCTAAGGTCCGGACATGGATGGACGTTGAACTCCACCCTTATGCAATCCAGCACTTTAATCGATTAGTCCAAGAATTCATATCAAAATTTGACACACCTGAAGCGATTGATGGAAGCCCAGAATCCTTTGGTCTATCATCAAAACACCGCGAAGAATTAGATAACTCAATAGACACTTCGGATTTAGGAACTGGAATGGGTAGAATAACCCAAGTGCGCCGAGCAATTGCATTTGTCAAATGTCGTCACACCATCAAATTTGTGGAGAATGCCCTGGAACAAGGTGAAAAGGTAATTATTTTTACATCCTTCCTCAATACGATGCAGCGTTTCCAAACGCACTTCAAGGACCGAGCGGTTTATGTGTCCGGCGAAGTTCCTGTACATGAGAGACAGAACAGGGTTGATCGCTTTCAAAACGATGACGATATCAAACTTTTTATAGCCAACATGCACATAGCAGGCGTTGGTGTAAATCTCACTGCAGCGCGACAGATCGTCTTTAACGACTTAGATTGGGTGCCTGCTAACCACTGGCAGGCAGAAGATCGCGCTTATCGCATCGGTCAGACAGGAACCGTCAATGTCACCTATATGATTGCGACTGGAACTGTTGATTCGTTTGTCAAGACAGTATTAGAAACAAAAGCAGCATTGATGGATTCGATCGTTGAGGGATCAATTTTGATACCGGATGGCGAGGCTGCTCTCCAACTGGATGTCCTCAGCGAACTCAAGCGGATGATGAATGCTTTGTCTGTCCAAACCAGTGAACTGAAAGAATCCGAAGTGCATGATGTGCTTCAGAAAGCAGGGGATGCATACCTTGAAGAGAACGCGTCCCACCTCCGAGAAGCGACCTGTGCGCAGCTGCGTCCATATTCCGAAGAAGCCATCCGCACCTTAGCGCAAGTTCTCACCGGTCCTGAGCGAGCAGTCTATCACGCTGAGAGTTCATCACAGAAGGGCAAATTTTACACACTGGAGGTTGTCGGTGTCGATGTAACGTGCGATTGTCCAGGCTTCACGCACCGCGGCAGCTGCCGACACGTCCGTCCCCTGAAATCCGCCCTCGCCTCAGAAAAACCGTTGCCGAAAGGATATAAGAAAGTTTCGTCAGATTAGTTTGGATTGCTGGGTTTCGTTATACCTATTCACACAAACAATTCGTCAAACCTGCCCCATTTCGTGCAATTGCGCATAAGGTATGCCCTATCTCGTGCAGTACTTTTTGGATATTTTGCGGAAATCCGATGGGTTGGGGATTATTTAGATAGGCACGAAATTTGCTATGTTTTCAAAACAAGGTCGCGATCAGGAGTCGTTCCCACATGAGCACTTGACATATTTTGGAAACCCTGTTAGCATATTTAGAATTAATACTTGCCAAGGAGAGAAAAGATGAAGAAGTTCATAATCGCGGAAATTTGCGTTGTAGTTGCCCTCATTGTTGGATTTTGGTTAGGGCGCATTACAGGTAACGACACGAGTTACGAAAGTTATTATGACAACGCCGACAAGGCATGGGCGGCAGCACAAGCAATTGACAACCCACCGATAACGCTTGATGAACCCGAAAAAAGTCGTTTACGCAAAGTCCGAGCCGCATACCGTAAAGTTTTCGACAAATACCCCGAAAGTTTATGGGCAGACGATGCGCTCTACCAACTCGCCTCACGCATCCCACGCACTGATGAAGAGGCTTTCGCGCTCTTTCGTCGACTCATCAGCAATTATCCAGACAGTGAGTGGGCGGATGATTCAATGTACGCCATCGCCTTCGCCTCTTATCAGATCGCAGAGCAGCTGAAAAAGACGAATACGCTTGAATCCATAGATGCCTATTATGACCGCGCCCTTGCACTTTACAATCAATTAACCGCGACATATCCCGGTAGTCAATTGACGGACCAAGCAGAGTTTAACAAAGGAATGTGCTACTACGGGAAGGGTGAATTGAACTACGCACTTACACAGTTTGATACGCTCAGAGAGCCATTCAGCGATAGTCCGTTGCTTTATCAGATTCTATACGTTACGGGCGAAATTTACCTCAAAAAGCAAGAGTATGAAAACGCACGCGTGGAATTCACAAACGTCGTTGATTCGGGAGATCCAGACCTCTCGCCATTAGCAAATTTTGGCATCGCGCAGGCTTATTTCGCGGAGGGGAAATTTCAGGAAGCAATCGATGAGTATCAGAAAGTTATGGATCTCTACCCAGACACCAAAGTCGGACAGGATGCCTACTTCTACATGGGATGGGCGTATGAAAGACTCGGCAAGTATGATGAAGCCATCGCCAGACTTGAGGAAGGTATCGATCTATATCCGCGCAACGAAAACGCAGCGAACTCGCAAGTCTATATTGGGCAAATTGCCTATGCCAATAACGATATGGCGAGTGCAGTTGACGCATACCAGAAGGTTGCGGATAATAGCACCTACGATTATGACACTCGACGGGCAGCACAATATTCGGTTGGCAAAATCCATGAGGACAGTGGCGATACGGATCTCGCGGTAGGGGCGTATCAGAAACTGATCACAGAATTCCCAGAACCGCATAAAGAGGCTACCCATCAGTCAAACAATATCAACGAGAATTACATTCAAAACCTAAGAGGTATGGGACTATAACAACTAAATGTAGCATAGGCTGTTAGTTTCCTGTGGCAGTTCAAAATCTAAGAGGTGTGGGGTTGTAACGCCTGTTCAAGGTCAGCGATAATATCGTCGGCATCCTCTAACCCCACAGAGATTCTGACTAAGCCATCTGTAACGCCGATCTGCTGACGGATTTCTGCCGGAACGTGTGAATGCGTTGTTGAGGCAGGATGGCAGATGAGGGTCCGCACATCTCCCAAACTGACAGCGAGCGAACAGAGCTGGAGGCGATCAACGAGGTGTTCACCTACAGTACGTCCGCCCTTCAGTTCCAGCGTTATCATACCGCCGAACGCTTCCATCTGGTGTTCGGCGAGTTCATGTTGCGGATGGCTCGGTAGACCCGGATAGCGAACCCACGCGACCGCGGGATGCGCTTCAAGAAAGGCTGCGAGGCGCGATGCGTTTTCACAGTGTCTCGCGAACCGCAGCGGCAGTGTGGTGAGTCCATGCAGCGTTAGCCATGCATTGAACGGACTGATGACCGCACCGAAATTACGCAACGCCCCCTCCTTAGCACGCGTAACGAATTCCTTCTCTCCGATAATCGCGCCAGCGATGACCGCACCGGTCCCACTCAAATATTTCGTCATACTATGAACAACGACATCAATGCCGAGCGCAATTGGTTGTTGACCGCACGGTGTCGCGAAGGTATTGTCAATAATTGAGGTTAATCCGTGTGCCTTTGCAATTTCGGCAGCTGCCCGCAAGTCTATCAGTTTCAGGAGCGGATTCGTCGGGCTTTCAAGGTAGAGCACCTTCGTATCATCTCTGATCGCACGTTCAATTTGTGTGGTGTCCGTGGCATCAACGAACGTCGTCTCAATTCCGAATCGCGGGAGTTCCTCATTGAGGATTTGGAACGTAGCGGAATAGAGATTTTCCATCGCGACGACGTGCCCACCCTCAGCTAAAGCAGTGAGCAAGGCAGTACTAACGGCTCCCATCCCCGACGCAGTTGCGAGTGCAGCCTCGCCTGCCTCAAGCACGGCAAGCTTCTTTTCCAATACCTCTTGGGTCGGATTACCCCAACGGGTATAGACATAGCCGCTCTCTTCGTCTCGGAAGGCTTCGGCGCATTCGGCAGCCGTTGTAAAACGGAACGTACTGTTCTGATAGATAGGCGGCAGCAGCGGGATCCCACTTTTTTCGGTTGTGGACGTTCGTGCTTCGCCTGCATGAATCGCTTGGGTATTCTTACCTAAATTTCTCTGAGATGTCATGTTCGCCTCAAAACTCCTATCGGTATTTCTCTGGAGCGTTTTTAATATTCGCGATGCCCCGATGCTGCGGACTTACTTCAAATCCTCAACGGGGTAACCTTCAAGTGCTAATAACCGGTGTTTCCGTTCTAAACCGCCACCGTAGCCCCCTAATGCCCCATTGCTTCTAACAACACGATGGCACGGTCTGAGAATAGAGACGGGGTTTGCCCCAACCGCGCTCCCAACAGCCCGAACCGCCTTTGGTTTCCCTATCTGTTCCGCAATCCATTTGTAACTGGACACCTCTCCATAAGGGATTCGCTGGATGGCATCCCAGACCTTCTTCTGGAAGGGCGTTCCCCAATCTACTCGGAGCGGAATCTCGGAAACATCAAGCGGCTCACCTGCAAAATACCGCTCAAGCAGTTCTTGTACCCGATTTAGCACGGGATACTCCATTTGAAAGTGCGGCGGTTCATTGAACGGAAAATTATCCGCAAAAAAAAGATGTGAAATACTACTCTGATCGGCAGCGACTATTCCGATACAGCCCATGGGAGAATTGTAGGTGATAGTCCGGGAAGCAAAGTCATCGTGTGTGCTTTCGTGAGATTGCATGTCAATTGGAACTCCCTTAAGAAACGGTTTCAATGGATTCATCTTCATTTTTTAATTTGACCTTCAATTGATTATACGGTATGCTATATCGCAAACCATGGCTATATTTGAAACATCCGATCAACTCTATAGTTACATCAGTGAACTATTTGAAGAAATCGCCACGCTACCGGAAGCGAAAGAAGCACTGAAATCGTTGACGCTGAACGTTCAATTCAACTACAGCGCGCCCGATTGCGAGATGACTCTAACGGCAGCAGATGGCGAATATTCTATCGCCCGCGGTACCTGTGACAACACTACCCCTGACGTTGAACTGACGATGACAGGCGATATCGCCTACAAATTCTGGACAGGTGAACTCAACGTTATGGGGGCGATAACAACACGCGAGATCGGCATCGTTGGTTCCCTCGGCAAGGTAATGCGACTCGCCCCGCTCATCAAAACGGCGGTCCGTTACAACCGCAAGCGAGAAACAGGTCCCGATTCCTAACATTCAAGGAGGCTTCAATGGAAACCGACAATCTATTAGAAACGGTCGAACCTTACGTTACACAGTTGCGGGAAGAAGGCTGGTGCGTCTTAGAGAACGCCATTCCCGCCGATGCGGTCAACGAGGTTTGTGAAGAGGTCGAAACTTCAGAAGCAGAGTACAATGAATTCAGAAAAGAGCACGGTGCCTGGGAGCGCAACGTTATCAGTTTCATGCCGAAATTCGCCGCGCATCTCGCAAATGAACGACTCCTCGCTACGATCCAGCAGCTGCTGGGACCGCAAGTGCGTATTTCACAAACCGAGTATAAGATCCGTCCCCCGCACTACGAATTGGTGCGCGCATATCACTCCGATTTCCCCTACGATCTGAACCAAAAGTGGCACATCACACAACCGTTTCCGACCGCTGTCATCGGCATTACCACCCTCTGGATGCTTTCGGAGTTTACGACAGAAAACGGCGGCACCTGGATTGTTCCCAAGAGTCATGTAGATCTCCGAAATCCCAGAGGCAAAGAAGATAACATTGGAGACCGAAACCCAATTGATGGGGAAATGCAAGCCATTGGAAGCGCAGGCAGTGTACTCATTATGGACAGCCGGATTTGGCATTCCAACGCAGAAAATCCGAGCGATGGCAAACGGACTGCGGTCGTTGTCAGATACGCACCCTGGTGGCTGAATTTAGAACTCTTTGGTGTCAATACCGCTACAATTCCCGGAGAGACATTTGATAATTTACCGGACGATGTCAAATTGCTCTATGAGCACCGGGCAGAAAACCGAGAGGCAACCGTCTGGATCTAAAATAGTAGGCATACCCCGTGTGCCGCAACAAAAGGAAATCTCCCATGTCAACAACACTTGTACACATCGGCGTTCGCACGACCGATTTAGAAAAAAGCATCCGTTTCTGGCGCGACGCCCTTGGATTGCATGTTTTCTCGACCATGAACGGCTGCTATGATCTCACCGACGGTTATCACAACTTCCGTGTATTTCAGCACCGTGGTCCTGACCGTCCGGAGCATGTCGGCGGAATGTTAGACTACCTCCACATCGGTGTTCGTGTGCCAAACTTACGAGAAGCGGCACAACGGTGTGAGAACCTCGGCTTTGAAATCACCTGGGAAGGCTTAGACGGTAGTAGACCTTACGATCCAAATTCGGACGAACTGCCCTCAGTCGCTTTCAAGGTGGAAGACCCGGATGGCATCGTCGTTGACATCACCGAGCAGGACGATCAGTGGCCCGGTGTGGACATTGACAGCAAGAATTGAGTCGGTCATTCGCAGCGACATCAGTAGGCGCGGTTCTGTGCCGCGCCACCGACATATTTACTCATCGCCACCGCCCAATAGCCCCAACCGGAACAGATAGTAGAGCAGCGTGAGCAGAGCCGTTACCGCTGCAGCGAGATACGTCAAAAACGCAGCGTTAAGCACCTTGCTGGCATGGCGATTCTCTTCCGGTGAGAGCATCCCGGCTTCATCCATCGCGACTTTAGCACGTTTACTTGCATCCCATTCAACCGGAAGCGTTATCAAGGAAAAAACAACGCCTACTGCAAACAGTCCTACACCGAGTAGGAGGAAGGGTTGAATAAAGATGCCTACCATTATCAGGATATACGAAAACATCGAACTAAAATTCGTCGCAGGGACGAGGGCGGTACGCAGGTTTAGCATGGCATAGCCGTGTGCGTCCTGCATCGCATGGCCCGCTTCATGGCAGGCGACCCCTATTGCGGAGAGCGATTGACTTGAATAAACATCATCAGACAACCTGAGTGCCTTTTTGCTTGGATCATAGTGGTCACTTAACCATCCACTTGAACGTTCAATCCGTACACCGCTAACACCGTGCCTTCTGAGCATCAGATCGGCGGCTTGTGCCCCCGTCAGTCCGCTACGTGACCCGACTTTTGAATATTTCGAGAACGTCGATTTCGTGCGAAACGTCGCGTAGAGGGACAGGGCAAATCCAGGTGCGAGAAATACGAAGTAGAGCGGATCAAAAAAACCGAAAAACATGATTGACACCTCCGAGTTAATGTATTTAGGACTTACGCATTCCCTCTTAAAGTCCCCTACCCCCCTGATAAGGGGGAGAAAGGGGGTTGAGGATTTAGGGGGGTTTAAAGAACGAAAATCACCGCTTTTTGCGTCTAAATGTCCGATTTTTGCTCGACTTGCGTAAACCCCATGTATTTTTATTGCTAAAACAATTTTTATCTATTAGGTTAAGAAATTATACAGGATATCTCCACGAAATTCAAATCATTTTCAGGTGAGGAGAGAAGGATGCTTAAAATAATTGATACCCACCAACACCTCTGGGATACTTCTAATTTGGAATACCCCTGGTTAGAAGGATTTGACCTATTGGGAAAACAATATACAGCGGAAGATTATCGTGAGGCGATTGGAGACCTTAACGTTCTCAGATCGGTCCACGTTGAAGGGGATCCCGCTGAAACGGATGTCGTCAAAGAGGTTGAGTGGTTAACACAGATATCAGAAGAAGACGGCATGATAGGTGCAATCGCAGCGGCGGCACCGCTTGAAAAACCGAACGCCGAGGCTATTCTTGAGCAGCTTACAGGGTTCGGACTTGTCGTCGGGGTCCGTCGGATGGCGTGGCATCATCCGGATCCGCAGTTCTACGCGAGTTCTGAACTGATTAATGGCGTGAAACTGTTGAAGAAGTTTGACCTCTCTTTTGAACTCTGTGCGAACCATGCGCAGCTTCCCGCGGCGATCGGACTCGTCAAATCAACACCGGATGTGCGGCATGCGCTCAATCACTGCGGAGGACCCGACATAAAAGGCGGGCAATTTGAGCCGTGGGCAACGCATGTCCGTGAGCTCGCTGCCTTTGAGAACGTCCATTGCAAGATATCAGGGATTGTGACAACAGCGAGTGAGAACTGGACACGTGAGGAACTGAAGCCGTATATCCAGCATCTAATAGAGGTATTCAGTTACGATCGGGTCATGTTCGGGAGTGATTGGCCCGTGTGTACCTTAGCGGCGACATATCAGGAGTGGGTCGCGGCACTCTCATGGGCTGTTGAGGACGCTTCGGATGCTGAGAAGAACAGACTCTTTTATCAAAATGCCTCGGAATTTTATTCGATATAG
Organism: Candidatus Poribacteria bacterium; assembly: GCA_026702755.1. Taxonomy (NCBI): domain Bacteria; phylum Candidatus Poribacteria; species Candidatus Poribacteria bacterium. Next base: position 43,831 of record JAPPBX010000037.1, read on the forward strand.
AGTGGCACGCTCCAACACGGTAGGTGCGGTTTCCCAACCGCACCATAACTCTCATTTTAGCATGTAGGCACCACACCCTAATCGCCATGCGGATCCCGGGTTGAACGAAACTGAGAAACGGGACTCTGACTCAGAAACATACCAAACACCAAAACCTCTCAGATACACTCAAAGACACAGTGAAACGCAACTTTAGACTGCTATATCTCAAAAAAGCACTCAGAAAAGCGTTGGGGTTCACTGCAGGACTGATTTACTTCCGCAAACTTCATAAGGGACCCCTGAAAAAGTGGCAAAATTGGGCAGGATTTGGAAAGTGTTTCGCCAATCGCGCGGTAACGGTTATAGTAAGTCCTATTTAAAAGTCCTATTAAAAAAATTTGACAATTTTTGCATTTTATGGTATAATTATTATGATGCTGATTTCATGCTGAAGCATATTTGCTACTACTGTGTGAATCGCGTCAGGGGCAGCTCCCCGTTTTCGGGGTGCGCAGCAGGTGTTACGAGCACCTGCCACGCGTAGCACTGCCATAGCCTAAGTATGACAACGCTGGTTTCTATTCTAACATAATAATGGTTTCCGTTGTGTGTTATTTATAGGGACCAGCCCCTAAAAAAGGAGTGCCTAACATGAAAACACGCCTCTTGCGGTGGGTCCCCATCGCGCTTTTCTTCGTCGTGGCGACACTCAGCGTCGCGCTGCACCTTACACATGCCGCGCATGAACCGTGTCGTCCGACCCCCGAAATCTGTCACCCTCGAATACAACCCTCACCGTGCCAACCGATCACTTGTCCCGACGCGGACAGGAGATAAACACGCGCGGTGAACAACCGAAAGGAGAGAAAAACAATGTTTTTACGAAAATACTGGCTCCCTATGTCGGTGTTTATAGTGATGATTGTCGGTGTCGGGCTTTACTACCTGCAGACACGTTCACCGAAACCACCGATTATCATTTACAAAACGACTGAGGTAGAGACCCGGAAGGCGAAAGCACCTATCGCAGAAACATCGCAAGGTGGACGCTTCGACCAAGATGACTCTTGGCTTGCAGAACCGCCCCCTTCGCCAGAATCCCCCACTGTGGGACCTCACGAATCCGCAGGAACACAAAATGGAATTGAGGCAACTGCTCGGCAACCGACCGAAGAAGATAAAGCGGAAGCAATTCAGAGGTATTATCAGCAAATGGGGGTTGATCCGCCTCCTAAAGGCTATACCTACATAATGTCCGAACCCGGTGTTCCCAAATTTGATGAAAATGGCATGCCTATTTTACTAAAACTTGGAGAACCGCTGA
>JAPPBX010000038.1 GCA_026702755.1 Candidatus Poribacteria bacterium
AAAAAACTTGTCTTAACTTTGCTAAATTGTGGTCTAAATAAACGGTAGCACTTCAGCGGACTACAACGAGGCGATAAAACTCAAGTCTAATTATGCCAAAGCATATTACAATCGTGGCAATGCGTATCGTGATAAAATTGATTTTGACAAAGCCGTTTTAGATTATACGAAGGGGATAGACCTCAACCCCGATTATGTTGATGCCTATTATAATCGCGGTAAACTTTATGACGAGGCAGATGAATGTGACAAAGCCATTGAGGACTGTAGGGCAGTGATAAAGCTTGAACCTGAACATGCTGATGCCTATAGCTATCGTGGCACCCTTTACCGTGATAAAGGTGAGCATGACAAAGCCATTGAAGATTTTAAGCGGTTCCTTGAAAACCGTTAGATTTACTAACGATGCATACCTCACGCCTACGAAATATACAGATCTATCGCGCATCAAACGGTAAAGAACCTTTTAATGAATGGTTGAAATCAATTCAAGATAGAAAAACAAGAGCTCGGATTCGGGCAGGATTGGAACGACTCAGGCTCGGAAATTTCGGGAATGTCAAATTTGTGGGGGAAGGAGTACTTGAACTGCGTTTCCACTTCGGAGGAGGTTATCGGATTTATTTTGGTGAAATTAGGAATACGATCATCCTTTTGCTTTGCGCCGGTGATAAATCATCACAGACACGAGATATAGAACGGGCAAAAAGTTATTGGCTAAAATATAAGGAGGAAAACCTATGAGAAAAATGAGGACATGGCGAGAGTGTCTCATTGAAGACCTCGCTGACCGGGAGGAGGCGATTCATTATCTCCAAGCTATTCTTGATGACTATTACAGTCTCGGACAGACTCTTCTCGTCCGGGAAGCCCTAAAAACAGTTGTCGAAGCACAAGGCGGGATTTCCAAACTCACGCAACACACTGATATTGCGCCACAAACCTTAGAAGCTGTACTATCTAATACGGATACACCGTTGATTGACGCAATTGGTGTTGTTCTGAAAGCACTCGGATATCGGCTTTCAATCCAACCTATAGCGGACGAAGATGCTAACCTTACACTGGTTACAGGCGACCCAGAAGCGGCAAAAGCAACCGCACATCTATCGGAGGATCCAGGAACATCACATCGCGTGGCGAACTGATGAATCGGATACGGTAGACAGCACGTGAACGGAGAATAAGCAACCATGAGTAGATCGGAAAAGATTTCAAGCAAAAGAGAGTCTATAATTCTATGAAAATAGCAAATGCCCCATGTTCGTGGGGTGTGCTTGAGTTTGAGTTGGACGGTGAAGCCCCCGGTTATACACAGGTATTAGACGAAATGCACGCTATCGGTTACCTCGGCACCGAGTTGGGCGATTGGGGGTTTATGCCGACAGAGGCGGAACAACTTCGCGCTGAACTTGCGGCGCGCGAGTTGACAATGCTGGGAGCGTTTGTAGCTGTCGCGCTCGCCGATGAAGGAACACATGCTGCAGGTGAAGCATCGGCACTGCGTCACGCACGCTTGTTAGCGGATACCGCTGGGGATACGCCGTTCATCGTGCTTTCAGACGACAACGCCACTACGGAAGTGCGTACCCGTTATGCTGGGCGTGTTCGTCCTGAGCACGGATTGACACCAACACAGTGGGACACTTTTGTGAAGGGTGTACACCGTATTGCTCAATCCGTCCGAGACGAGACAGGACTTCGCACTGTTTTTCATCCGCATTGTGCAGGGTATGTAGAAACAGCGGCGGAAATGGATACATTGATGGAACACACGGATCCTAACCTCATTGGGTTGTGTTTTGATACGGGACATTACCGATTCGGTGGTGGTGATCCGATTGAGGCATTTACCCGTCATGCCGAGCGAGTCTGGCACGTTCACTTCAAGGATTGTCATCCCGATATCGCTGCCCGTTCTCGCAAAAATGAATGGGATTATTTTGCGTCTGTGGAGAACGGCGTTTTCTGTGAGTTGGGCAACGGAGATGTTGACTTTCCTGCGTTCCTCGCGGAATTGCGGAAGCGGAGCTACGACGGTTGGATCGTGGTGGAGCAGGATGTCTTGCCGGGAATGGGCAGCCCTTATGAGAGCGCGGATCGGAATCTTCAGTATCTGAATTCAATTTTGTAGAGGTAGGTGTTAGGAGACCTTTGATGAAAAACCCCTCAAGGATCGGTGTTGGTGTTATCGGTGCAGGACGTATCGGTAAACTGCATATTGAACATCTCGCCCAGAATGTCCCGGAAGCCGAACTGCTCGCGATTTGCAGCTTGGACCCCGCCGGTATCGCATCCGTTGCAAAGCAGTTTAATGTCCCAAAGACAACCAGCGATTATACAACGCTTTTGGCTGACCCACAGATTGAAGCGGTGTTAGTGGCATCCGCTACCGATACGCATGTCGAAATCAGCCAAGCCGCTGCAAAGGCGGGAAAACACGTCTTTTGTGAGAAACCGATCTCCTTGGATTTGGAACAGATTGATGAAACCTTGGCGATTGTGGAAAAAGCGGACGTTAAGTTTCAGGTCGGTTTCAATCGTCGGTTTGATGCGAGTTTCGCACGGGTCCGGGAAGCGGTTGCCTCTGGGGAGATTGGCGAGCCGCACATCATGCGGATTACGAGCCGAGATCCGGCACCACCACCGATCGAGTACGTCAAGGTCTCTGGCGGGATTTTTCTTGATATGACGATCCACGATTTCGATATGGCGCGCTATCTCATCGGAGACGAGGTTGTTGAGGTCTACGCTGTTGGTGGGGTACGTGTTGATCCGCAAATCGGCGAGGCGGGTGACATTGACACCGCGGTCATCACTTTACGATTCCAGAATGGAGCTATCGCAACGATTGATAACAGCAGAGAGGCTGTTTACGGTTACGACCAGCGGGTTGAGGTTTTCGGCTCAAACGGAATGGTTGCGGCGGCGAATCCACCGACAGATACTGTTATCTTTAGTGGTAGTGAAGGGACCCGCGCTGCGTCGCCTCCATATTTCTTTGTGGAGCGTTACAGACCGGCGTTTCTTGCTGAGTTGCAAGCATTCTTTAGGTGCATTCAGGAGGGGACACCGCCTCCGGTTACGGGTGAGGATGGACGTGCTCCTGTTGTAATAGGTTTCGCTGCATTGAGATCGCTTCGTGAAAACCGTCCTGTTCTTTTGTCGGAAATTTAGTCGTGTGCACCCGCGTCGCCGTCGTGCTCACCGCCAACATCACCGACTTCGATTTCAATCTCGTCTCGATTTCTGACACGTTCCACAAGCCCGTCACGGATGTCCACGATCCGGTCAGAAACATCGAGCATCTTCAAGTCGTGTGTTGCAGAAATGACAGTGACACCCTGTTCCTGATTCAAGCGTTTAATCAGATCGATAATCTCGCGTCCTGTGATGGTATCAAGGTTTGCTGTCGGTTCATCAGCAAGAATGATGCTCGGATCGTTGGCGAGTGCTCTGGCGATAGCGACGCGCTGACATTGCCCACCTGATAGTTCATCGGGAAGGTGATACATCCGATCCCCTAAACCCACCATGTCCAGCAGCTTCTCCGCTCTTTCATTACGTTGCTTCTCTGGCATGCCAGCAAAAATCAGCGGTAGTGTTACATTTCCGTGTGCGCTCCGCACGGGCAGCAGGTTGTAACTCTGGAAAATGTAGCCCACGCGGTGGCACCGAAACGCCGCAATCTGCCTCTGTGAAAGTTGAGACATGTTTTGCCCGTCGATGTAAACTTGACCCTCTGTCGGCTGATCAAGGGCGCCGATCATATTAAAGAGCGTGGATTTCCCCGAGCCGGAGGGACCCATTAGCGAGATGTACTCTCCGCGTTCAATCTCAATGTTGATGCCATCCAAAGCGCGAAGGATATTTGAACCCATACGATATTCTTTGACAACATCTTCTGTTTTCACAACGATATCCGGCATAATTTTCCTCCGTGCTTATACCTCGGTACGCATTGCTTCGGCAGGCGGGAGTTTCGCCGCGCGCCATGCGGGGAACGATGAACCGATAACTGCCAAAATCATGCCCAGAATGCATCCAAGTAAGATGATGACAATAACACCGAGTCGCGTTGCTCCGTCTTCAGGCTGCGCGGGTAACAAGGGGAAGTAGAAGAATAGGTCTAACCCATAGTCTTTAAGCCCTAAAAGCACAGCCCCGAGTGTGCCGATGAGTGCTCCGATGAGTGCTCCTGAAAACCCTTGAAACCCCGATTCAAGCAGGAACAGTCGAACCACGAACCCGTCTAACGCTCCGAGACATTTCATCGTCCCGATCTCGCGGAAGCGTTCTGTGACTGCCATTAGCATTGAATTCGCGATACCGACAACACAGACAATCAGAGACATGATAATCAGCCAGATGTCTTTTGTGGAAATGCCTGTTTCCGTCGTATCTTCAAAGGTATTAATTGTTGATTGTCGTCCGCTCTCCTGTAGCGCGAGGCCGATTTCGTTGTTTGTCCACACTGAGACAAGGAAAGCAATACCGAGCGTAATACCCGCCGTCGTGATGATTGAACGCCCGAAGCGGATTTTCAAACTCTGGAAACTAATCCGTAGCGATTCTACGAAAGGGAGATCAATTTGTTCTTCAATTGGTGCTCTTTGCTGCAAATGTCTGTCTCCTTATTTTTAATTTTGTATTTATTCCTAATATTTATTTTACCAAATTTACAATTTTAGGTCAAGTTTTTCGTGAATTTGTTCGGCACACAAGATTGACTTTTCAGTTTTTGGTTGTTATACTAAGGATGGAGGCAGGTACAAATTGATGCTCCGAAGATTTTTCGCTTATTCGTCTCTTTTGTTATCCGTTGGTATGTTGTGCTGGTGGACACCGGTTTTGGCGCATGATGCTTTCTATCCACATCATCGCGAGGATTTTGAAAACATGACGCGCCGCCGCGAGTTGCGAGGCACTGTCCTCCTGAGCACCGCCGTTTTTCTTTGCGTTCTTGGAACAGTGGTCTACCTTGCATTACGAAAGAGCAAAGATACTGACAAGACGGATGAGAACGATACAAAAACAGTTCAGAAACGTTTGGAATCCGCTGCGAACAGCGCGGTGGATACTGCGAAACGGGTCCTCAACGCCGAGGGAAACGTCTCGGCGGCTGCTGAAAAAGCACTCACGACCTATGCGGAAGCATCCGGTGTGACGTGGCGACCGCATTCTGACAGGAAGAGTCGTGCCGAATCCGTGCCGTACCAAATTCGATGTAAAATTGGATCTGATGTCGTTACCCTTAGCATTGATGCAGAAGTTATCCAATTAAAGGCGGAACACGATTTTTCTAAAACAGGCTTCGGTTCGCAAAGAACGGCAGGAAAGGCAAGGACATCTGTTGTGTTAAGAATAGGAGATAAGGAGCAGTAGTAGGTAGAATACTTATGGCTTGAGTTGGTTGATGAGTGACGCGCTATAACCAGCACCAAAACCGTTATCGATGTTCACAACGGTGACACCAGAGGCACAACTATTTAGCATCCCTAACAGGGCGGCGAGTCCACCAAAACTGGCACCGTAGCCGATGCTTGTTGGGACTGCAATGACGGGGCAGTTTACCAAACCGCCAACGACACTCGGCAGCGCGCCTTCCATGCCTGCGACGACGATAATAACACGGGCATTCAGGAGTTTCTCGTGGTTGCTTATTAACCGGTGTAATCCAGCCACGCCGACATCGTAAAGCCGTTCTGGTTGATTTCCCATCATCAGTGCCGTTTCAACGGCTTCCTCGGCGACTGGCAGGTCGGATGTGCCAGCAGAAACAACAAGTATCCCTGTAATGCCCTCATCTGCCTCAGATTGCTTGACGGCGATGGTTCGTCCAAGCGCGTTATAGCGTGCTGTGGGTTGAACTTCTTTCACCGCCTCATACATGTCCGGGGTGGCACGGGTTGCAAGGAGTGGGTGCCCTGCTGCGAGGATATGTTCACTAATCTGCTTGACGTGCTCAATCGTCTTTCCTTCACAGAAAATGACTTCGGGAAATCCTGTGCGAAGTTGACGATGGTGATCAATTTTTGAAAATCCTAAGTCTTCAAAAGGAAGTGTACGGAGAGATTGAAGCGCATCGTTCACTGCAACCTCTCCGTCTTTAACCTGTTCAAGCAGGATTTTTAACTTTTCAATTTCCATTCGTTTACTATGGTGGGCCGTCCGCTGCTTGCAGCATTTGTAAGGAAGTATCCTACTACCTGCCGCCTTTTATTTCGGTCCACACGCTATGAAAAACGCTTAGGCTTCCTCAGGAGCTTCTTCGTCAGTTTCGTCGCCACCAACACCTGGGATTGACCCGGTGATTTTGGTGCGGACATCTGCGGAGACTTTACGTCCTGTTTCTACTGCACTCTTCACCTGTTCGGTTGCTTGCTGGAGGCGTTCTTTTCCGCTGTCTACAATATCGTGAACGCCCTCTTTGCCCTGTTCCACGATGGTCTGTACGCCTTGCCTCGCGCTATCGGAGGCTTGGTTCGCGAACTCAATCGTCCGGTTTTTCGCTTCGACTGATGTATCACGAATCTTCTTGCGGGTTTCCTTGCCAGAACTCGGGGCGTAGAGCAGGCTGATAACCGCGCCTGCCATAAAACCAGTAAAAAAGGCGAAGATCATTGCGAGTCCGTTGTTCTGTCCATTGTTACTCATTTTTTTGTCCTTTCTATTAAGTTAGGTTCGTTTTGGAAAGGCTTAACAATTTCCAAAACTTGATGTTAGAATTTACGAGAATCGTTATAAAAAGTTTCAATTCTCATATTTATCTTTTGATGCTACTATTTTTTATTGTGTTTCTATCGTAATACAAACGTTGTGCTTGTTGTGCTGCTTTAATATCGGTAATCTATAAATCCCACGCTATTCAGTTTGTTCACTCGGTGTATCAACTATCGGTTCGTCCCCTTCTGGTTCATCTGGTTGTGTAGAGGTGAAACTATCCCATCCGGCTTTGATACCTTGCCATAAGCTTACAATATCGGACAATGAGACTGCCAATTGGTTACGAAAAAATGTGGCTTGTTCAAGCGTTTGTCCGGAAAAGTTACTCACCTTTTGGACCAAATCATCAAGTTCTTGAATACTTTGATTCAGAGCACCGCTCATTTCTTGGATATTGTGCACGGTGGGCTGAATTTCAGACTCGCTAATTCCTTGTAGGGAAGCTGTCAACCCGTTTAGGTTTTGCAGCAGCTGCGGCAATTCCTTATTCACCTCTTTCACCGTCTTATCCACGTCGGCGATTAGCTCACCGATTTCCTGATTAACGATACTTTCTGTGGAATTCAGCGTATTTCGGATGCTATTTAGAGAGTCTCTAAGACTACCAACGGCGGCGCACATATATGCTGCCAAAGCTGTAAGCGCAAGTAGGAGGATACCTAAGCCGAATTTCCAAAAAAGTGAAGCAATCAAACTCCAATCCATGACGTCTCCTTTATGTATGATTAAGATACCATTTCCGGTAGACGGCTTTTCAAGCACGTCTACCTTATGAAAAATGATGTTTGTGAATTCAAGTCTGCAGTTGTTGTCCTACGATTTCGCTGGCTGCCGCAATTGCCGTATTCACTTTGCTCGGATTTTTGCCGCCGCCTTGTGCGAGTTCAGGGCGTCCCCCACCACGACCATCTGCCAACTGGGTTAACTCGGAGACGATTTTCCCCGCATTCAAACCGCGGTCCTTCACGAGGTCTGCGGTTACGCCGACCACAAAAGCCACCTCGTTTCCCGTTACAGCGGCAAGGGCGACGACACCGGATTCTAAACGGGTTTTGAGTTCATCAACAAGCCGCCGCAATCCGTTTCTATCTGTGTCTGCTACGAGCGATGCCACGACCCGTACGTCTTCAACAAGCGTCGCACCTTCAACGAGGGTACTGACGTTGGCGAGTGCGTGCTGACTTTTGAGTTGTTGGAGCTGCTGTTCCAATTCTCGTTGTTCCTGAAGCAATCGTTCGATCCGTTCGGGCAAATCGGTTTTGGGCGTTTTCAGCAGATTCGCTACGTTGGCGAGTAGAGCAGTATCCTCTTGGACGGTTGTTACGGCTGTGGGACCGGTCAGTGCCTCGACGCGTCGGACACCCGCAGCGATACTGCTTTCGCTCATCAGTTTCACAAAGCCGAGTTCGCCAGTCGCCTGAACGTGGGTGCCTCCACAGAGTTCAACGCTGTATTCACCAGCCTGCACGACACGCACGATGTCTCCATACTTATCGCCGAAAAAGGCTAAGGCACCCTTCTCTTTTGCCGCATCCAACGACATTTCACTAATAGACAGTGCGTCATTTACGCGAATCTTTTCGTTGACGAATTCTTCAATCTCCTGCATCTGTTCCGGTGAAACAGCTTCATAGTGTGAGAAGTCAAACCGCAGCCTACCCGCTTCAACGAGCGAACCTGCTTGTCCAACATGTGTTCCAAGAACGTGCCGCAATCCGCTGTGCAGAAGGTGCGTCGCTGTATGGCTCACTGCAACGGCACTTCGATGCAGTGTATCAATTTTTGCTTGCACCGCAGTATAGGGTGTGATTTCACCTTCAATCACTTGGCACTTATGGGCAACCAGGTCCGCAGAAGGTTTGAGCGTATCTTGCACAGCCAACTTCGCATCTTGACTCTCAATTGTGCCGATGTCACCGACCTGTCCACCCGATTCGCCGTAGAAAGGCGTTCGATTAAGGAGCACAAATACCTCGTCTCCCTGCCGTGCACTGCCTATCGACTCAGCATCCGCAATTAAAGCGACGATTTCTGCTTCAATGTTGTTTTGTGTATAGCCGACAAATTCCGTCTTACCGTGCTCTTTAAGGACTTCGGCGTAAATAGAAATCTCTTCGTCTTTGGTGCCACCTCTCGCCTCCCATGCTGCTCGCCCACGCGAGCGTTGTGCCTCCATACTCTGTTCAAACCCAGCGTCGTCAACAGTGAACCCACGCTCACGAGCGAGCATCTCTGTCAGATCGAGGGGGAAACCGAAGGTATCATACAACTCAAACGCACGTTTTCCGTCGAGTTGTGTGCTCTTTTTTTCTATGAGTGTTTCAAATGATTGATCAAGCAGTTCCAGTCCACGTTCGATTGTTTGATGAAAGCGGTGTTCTTCGCCTTGAATCGTGCGGGTAATAAACTCGCGGCGCGGTAGAACATCGGGAAATACATCGCCGAGCAGGTCAATAACGTTGTCAACGAGCCGATAGATGAAGGCTTCGTTCATCTGTAATTTCTTACCGTAAAGCACGGCGCGTCGTAAGATTCGGCGGATAACGTAGCCTCGTCCCTCATTGGATGGCATAACACCGTCGCCGATAGCAAAAGTTAAACATCGGATATGATCGGCGATAACTCGGTGTGGTAGACCGCGTTCATCATCAAAATAGGCGGTGTCTGTTAGGTCGGCAATTGTTGTCAGGAGCGGTGTAAACAGGTCTGTTTTGTAGTTTGAATCGACACCTTGCAATATAGAGGTAATCCGCTCAAAGCCCATGCCTGTATCTACGTGTGTCGCTGGCAGCGGTTCAAGCGCACCGCTTTCGTTCCGATTGTATTGAATAAACACCAGATTCCAGATTTCTCGGAACCGATCGCTGATGTTCGGACCGGTGTTCGGGTCATTCGCGGTTTCAGGATAGGCTTCAACACCCATATCAACAAAAAGTTCGCTGCAGGGTCCGCAAGGACCCGTCTCTCCCATTTCCCAAAAATTGTCCTTATCGCAGCGACTGATACGCGAGAGCGGGATATCTGTCTCTTGGAGCCAAAGTTTCTCTGCTTCGTCATCTTCAAGATAGACTGTTGCCCAGAGACGTTCCTTCGGAATCTGCCAAAGTTCGGTCACCAATTCCCATGCAAAGGCGATGGCTTCCTGTTTGTAATAGTCGCCGAACGACCAGTTTCCAAGCATCTCGAAGAAGGTATGGTGGCTTGGTGAATAACCGACCTCTTCAAGATCGTTGTGTTTACCGCTGACCCGCAGACATTTTTGTGTGTCAACGGCGCGCGTATACTCCCGCTGTCCGATGCCGAGAAACACGTCCTTGAATTGGTTCATCCCAGCGTTGGTGAATAACAGCGTCGGGTCATCTGCTGGTATCAAGGAAGCACTCGGTACGACTGCGTGCCCGTTTTTACGGAAGTATTCTAAAAAACTGGCTCTGATTTCATCTGATGTCATTATGTGGATCCTCTCCTGTTTATCCTGTTCCTATTATAGTCTATTCTTGCTGAGAAGTCAAGAGAAAATGGAGGACAAAAAACTTCAGTGTTTGAGGAATTATATTGATTTCATCTTTAAAAAATTTGCTCAAGTACTTGTCGAACGGTTTCTGATTTGAACCCGCGTCGTGCCAAAAACCCGTGTAATCGACGTTTGGCGACATGAACCGGTAACCGCTGATACTGCTTCATTCGTTTTTGGGCGATTTCAAGTGCGACTTTCGTTTCGTCTTCGGTTTCTACTTTCGCTACAACTTGCTCTGCTGTTTCTTGGTCGATCCCTTTGTCGATGAGTTCGTGCTTAAGCAGCGTTTTCCCGCGCGGATTTGATTTTTGCCTGCGCGCTATCCAATTCTCTGCGTATTTCCTGTCGCGAATATGTCCTGAACGAATCAACTCTTCAATGGATGTCGCAATTGCTTTGGTTGAGAAGCCTTCTCGTTGAAGCCGTTGTTCCATCTCATTTTTGGTGTAAATTTTTGACTTTGCTGCGGGACGAGAAGGCTCTGATTCATCTGCTGTGGTGTTGTCTTTTTCTTCACGGATTAACCTTAGCGCGTAGTTTTTCGCACGCATTACTTCATCCGCTGCAATTAACTTTTCGATAGTCTCGGCTTCAATTTCTAAGCCGATGCGCAAGCCAAATTTTTCAATTAAGGATGCGTGAACTACAACAAACGGAGAGCCGTTCAGAAAGAGTTGTTGATGGGATGGCAATTCGGGTGCTGCCTGAATATTGGTGATTTTCTGTTTCATAGTGGCTCTCGGCTTTCGGAAACCATCAGCCGTCAGCAGTCAGAAACCTAAATTGACGCTGAATGCATATATGGCTCAACGGATAGGGGCTGTGGCGGTTAACATTTCTGCTACTGCCACAGGTTCCCTCTTTGCCGAAAGCCGATTGCTTACGGCTATTCGCCGCCGTTGCTACCTGCCCAGAGTGCGCCGCGTTCTAAGAGCGTTCCAAACATGTCATGCTGGCACGCCGAAGGATCATGACCGAGTGCGAGGTAGAAAACTTTACCTTCTCCCCAATTCTTTGTCCATGCCACTGGTGCCGCGGCACCTTTCCATAATGCTGATGCGAGTATATGGTTCCGTGGATCGTAATCAAGGATATACTGCTCATCTGTTACGACGAACTCGTCAAGTCCTTGTGTAATTTCGTGCTCACTGTCGACGATACTGACTTGGTAATCGCGGTAGCGTGGGTGTGTAACGAAATAGCCACCTACCATTGAGCGATACTCGGGACACCCACGGAACGAATCTGCTGCAGAGTGCACACCAACATATCCCTTCCCTGAAGCGACATGGTTGAGTAAGCCGTTCTTTTGCGCATCCGAAATCTCACCGACCGTGTAATAGAAAACGATGAGATCATACGGATCTAAATTCGGTGAGACGAGGGCATCCAAGTCTTCCTCGACTCTGGTAATCTCGAATTCATCGCGTTGTGAGAGCACATTCACGATTTCGTCACTGCAGCCTTTCCAATCATGGATCGCTCCACCTGCGAAAACGAGTGTGTTAATTTTTGCCATTCGTTAGCCTCCTTCTTATATAATATCGCTATTATACCACGCGTGCAGAAATACGAGTAACTTTTTTTCTCGTACGCTGGAGCTGATGAATGGATTTGCATAGCAAGGGGTCTTGTGATATAATGGTTGCAGATATCAGAACACCCCTGCGCTAAGTGGATGTGGTCACATTTGTGAAGGATTTTCCATTCTATGAAGTTTCGGTTCCGGATATTGTCTACTAACAAACGGCGACAACGAGATGTGAGAAATTTCGGGCTGTTGCTACTGCTCATCGGTTTTTGTTTACATGATCCGGGGCACAGTTCTCTCAAGTACCTGGGCATCCTGATGTTGCTGTGGAGTGGGATGTCATGGTTGGTACAGAAAGCGTGGTCTGCCGGTTGGTTTCAAGATGCGGCTTGGGTTCATCTGATCGCCCTCGTTGTTTTGATTTTCGTAGATGTCCAAGTTGGGCGCGTTCTGCGCGTCGCCAAGACTGCTGTTGTCAATTTTTCAGAGCAGATGCTACAGAAAGGATTGGCTGAGCCACCTGAAAAGCGCGAACCAGTTGCAAAGTTTGAGCATGGAGATACAATTCGTTCGATGGCGTTTTCGCCTGTTGATGCCTCCGTTTTGGCGAGTGCTGGTGGTGATACGATAAAACTCTGGAACCGAGACGCACCCGACAGCCCAGAAGTACTCCAATTTGAAAGTTACACTGACAGCGTTAATTCCGTTGCTTTCTCGCCGGATGGTGAACGCCTTGCTGCAGCGGGTGATGAAGGTATAACGCTGTGGAGCGTCCCTGAGAAACGCTTTATTGATGCTTTTGATGATGATACGGCTACCGTTGCTTTTTCGCCGGATGGACAGCGAGTAGCAGGAGCTGCTTGGGACCTAAATCTATGGGACATCACAGACAGCAGCAGTCTCAGGAAGGTAGGCCTCTTCAAGCACCGCACGCATGACGCGTTTGTGCGAGGGATCGCCTTTTCACCGGATGGGAAATGGCTTGTCTCTGGAGACTCTCAAGGCGAATTAAAGGTCTGGGACGTTCAAAATGAGCGGGCGGCTATTCCACCCCTGAAAGGCGGAAAATCCTCAATTCGTTCCGTTAAGTTTTCTCCAGACAACGCTAACCGTATCCTTGCCAGCGCGGGACCTGATGGCGATGTTCTATTGTGGCGCACAGCGGATTGGCAAATCAGGCACAGGATTTCAACAGGAACCGTATTGGATCTCGCCTTCTCACCTGATGGAAACACACTCGCCAGCGTAGGCTGGGATACAGTGGACTTCTGGACGGTAGAAAATGGCGCGCCTATCATCTCATTGAAAGAGAGAACAAGATCTATTGCTTTCTCACCGAACGGGAATACGTTTGCCACCGGTGGAACAGATGGTTTTCTCCGTATCTGGGACGTTTCTCAATCCGTGATTTCACAGCAGTTAGCGATGCAAGATGCCGTCCGAATTATTTACTTTCTTCCTAAGGGGTCTCGCCCGCAGCTGAATATACAGGCAAAAATTGATAAAATAATCAGGAAGGTGCAGCACTTTTACGCAGAGCAGATAGAGAGCCACCGATTGGATAGAAGATCCTTTACTTTTGAAACCGATGAAAGCGGCGAAGCGCGAGTGTATCTGATCAAGGGTAAATTTACCGCTGCGTACTATTTGGAGAAGACACTCGCAAGAGTTGAGGACGAAATAGAGACGCATTTTGATCTTTCGAGAAACGTCCACTTTGTTGTTGTAGAACTCGGCAGCAAGAGAATTGAAGAGAATGTGTGCGGTCAAGGTCGAGTCAATTTGATTTGGGGTGGTGGAGAATTGTGGCAGGCAAAGTCGGGATTGGCGTGTATCCCGACCTTTAAAAATTGCTTTGATTGGCAGACCGTTGCCCACGAACTTGGACACGCTTTTGGCTTAGATCACGATTTTCGGAATGACAATTATCTTATGTCTTATGGTAGAGGGTCAAAACGGCTGTCTCAATGTGCTGCACACTGGCTATCTCAAACGCGTTTTTTCAAATCCAACCAACGGTTCTTTGATAAGCCCGCCACAATTGAGATGGGACACGCTCCGCCGGATGCTCAATTTGAAATTACCGATGCGGATGGCATCCATCAAATCCAACTGCTTGTTGCCCCAACAAGTGAAGTGCCTCCTGCAGGTTACGAAGTGAGTGCGGATGCGGAGAAGAATAAGGACAATTGGAAGAAGTATAAAGAGGACAAGGGACTCATGTTACACAGCCACTATAGGTTGGACGGGGAAGAGCAGAAAGTTGTTGGGTTACCAGATGTCCAAACCGAGAAGGTCGAAATTCAGATGATTGATATGCATGGCAATATCACTTGGCGGAGATTCGATCTCAACGAAAATTCAGAACAGGCACCCAAAAATCCCTAATTTTCACGAAAAGGAAATCATAATGTCAAAAAAAATCGCTATCTTTCCCGCGAGTTTTGATCCAGTCACCAATGGGCATGTTGATCTCATTGATCGGATTTGCAACCTTGATGTTTTCGATGAACTCGTTGTTGCTGTCGGTGTGAATCCTGCGAAACCGGCGCGTTTCACGCTTGAGGAGCGCACAGAGATGCTGGAAGTTGTCATTGGTCCGTATCCGCAAGCCACGATTGATGGCTATACTGGACTAACGGTTCATTACGCGCAAAAGCGCGGGGCGTGTGCGATTGTCCGGGGACTACGCGAAGTCTCGGATTTTGAATGGGAATTCAAAATGGCACGTATGAATCAGCAGATCGCTCCAGATATTGATACACTCTTTATGATGGCAAATACGAAGTATGCACATATCAGTTCGACACTCGTGATGGAGGTTGTGCAGATGGCGCAGCGAAAGTTAAGCGAGGGGAAGTTACGAGAGATGGTGCCAGAAATCGTGGTCGAATTTATTAAGAAGAAATTTGAGGTGTTGTAAATGGTTGTCAGTCATCATGTTTCGCAGCGAGAATAGTTTTCAGTTAAGAGGTTACCTTAAAAATAGGGACAATTATCTCGAACTTGGTGTACTCCAGGAGCACTTAAATTGTTACCAAAAATCTCTTAACCGATAACTGATGACCGATAACTGACAACTATTAAAACCGATTGTCCAAGGTTAGGCTCACATTGAAACCTGGGGCGTTTACACCAGTACCGTGTGGTCGATACCGTTGGTCAAGCAGGTTTTCAAGTGATAATGTCATACGTGTGTAGTCAAAGAGTTTGACCCCACCGCGGACGTTGAGTGTCCACCATCCGGGTGTCCCAGCATCTACTGCATAACCGTTGGAATCAAATTCAACTTCCGCCGGATCGCGCGTTTTTCCCGGCATCCGCGGGTCGCGAATATCGCTCCGGTTCAACCGCCTCTGTTCCGCTGCACCGCGCACATAGAGTGTCACCCAAAACTGTGTATCCAACGGTTCCCATTGAACTCCAACGATTCCGTTCAACGGAGGTTCTCTACGAACGCGTGCTTCCCAAGGTTTCTTCGGATCCGGTGCTTTGCCATTAATCTTGAGGACTTCCCCACGTATCAATGCAGCATTCCCAAAGACTGACCAAGCCGGGAAAACTGGGATGAGTCCGGCTACTTCAACCCCTTGATATTGTGCTTCATCGACGTTATCGAACACGAGTACGTCAATACCTTCGTATTCTTTAATCAGGTTTTGGTGGAGTTGGGGTAGTGTTTCACCGGCGTAAGCCTCTTGGATGGGTCTACGTGCAACTAAACCGCTGACTCGGCTGTGGAATAGTATTAAGTCACCACGGAAATAAGAGTGTTTCGCCTTGAGTCCACCCTCAACCGTCCACGAAGTTTCCGGTCTAAGATCGGGACTTGGTGCCGTGACACCTTCATTGGTGACTTCCACTGCGGTTGTGTCATTTAGAGACGGGGCACGAAACGCTGTTCCAAAACTGCTTACAAAGTTCACGGAGTCTGTCAAACCGACCACCACTCCGGCACTTCCCGTCAAACTGCTGTCGAATTTGTTGAATTCGTCAAAACTCTTATCTCGGATGGAGAGGTCCGCATTGGTTTGATAAAAAGTTGCCCGACCACCGAGTGTCAATTCAATACGCTCGTGTAGTGTAATTTCATCTTGTAAATATAGACTCGCGTCCCAGAACTGAGAACCATTAATGAAACGTCCAAGGTTCTCGTCAACCGTTTCTTTTCCTTTATCATCTGTTTTAACGGTACGACTTTGTATCATATCCAAGTAGAATTCAGCACCGCCGACCAAACGTTGCCGAGGAAGGATTGAGCTGACCGCTTGTGCGCTCAAGCCTATGGTGTTAACAGTATCGTATCGCTGCCGTCGAGACGTTGCGCCGCGTACTACCTCGTTTCGTCCCTCTTTTTGGCGGTGGTAAGAGGCTGTCAGACGAAACGTGTCAATGCTTCCTTCTACTGGGGTTACTAAGTAATTAGCATAAATGAGATCACGGTTTTGCGGTTCAAAAAAGAATTCATCGAACTCCTGCGGTGCGATTTTGTCATACCGCGGTGTTTGGGGCTGTCGCCACATCTGATAAGCAACATTGAGAGTGCTGTTGTTATTGAGTTGATATGCAATTTTCGCGTCGGCATCATAAGCACTCCAACCCAGCGGTCCTTCATTGTCAATGAGCCATCTCCCAGGGATGTTATCTTTTGACAATTTACTAATCTCATCATAGTCATAGAGCTTCACACCTTTTGGTATTTCATCTACTATTTCAAACTTCCGATTTTTGTAGTGGAGATCATACCCGCTGCCAGGGTTCATATCCCCATAGAATCGCACGCCACCACCAGCGACGAATCCGAACCGTCCTTTGTTGCCTGTTACCTCTAACTTGGCGAGTCGTTCCTGTGTGGCAGTCGTATAACGAGCAAGGAGTCGTGGGTGTATATCCCAAGTCTGCTGCGCTGGGTTGAGCGGTACGGCTTTCGTGAAGAAACTGATAACGCCACCCATCGCGCCGCTGCCATATAGCATAGAGTTTGAACCGAGTAAAACCTCGGCGCGCTCTAATATGTCTGGTGCGATGGTTGCCGTGTACTGATTTGGGCCCGAACGAAATGTCGAATTGTTGAGGCGAACCCAGTCGACTTGTATCAACGTTTGATAGCCAGTTAGACCCCGGAGTAACGGGGAGCCTTGTCCAACTGTCGTCTGCTGTGCGCTAACGCCGACCGAATCACGAAGCAAATTGGACGCGATATCTGCGTTGTTCCGTTCTAACTGTTTTAGATTGAGAACTGTAATAGCGTTAGGTGTTTTGAACGGATCTTTCACAGCACGCGTGGCTGTCACGGTCACCTCTGGCACTTCTACAACTTTCTCCTCCACAAGTTTTTTATTCGCTTTTTCGTCAGAATCCTTTTTCGCGCTCGTACTTGGAATCCAGCACACTAACAAACCAAAACTTATAAGGAATATAAGAAAAAAAAGATAAAACGATTTTTTCATGGTGGTATGCTCCTTTGAATTTCACTTTTGTAGGTTTCATGCAGGCATTCTATACGATTTGTAAACCTATGAAGTGTATTTATGCAAATTGTATGCCATTCGCAAATTGGCGTGAAATCGGCAAATTCTAACCTGTTTTGGACATAATTTATACTGTAGTGTTCATTTATTGGACGATTTTGCGTTTCGTTGATGTGGCTTGTGGTGTGTTTGTATAGCATGTTCGTGTTCTGTATCCGAAATTAAACCTTGCATTTTGTTGCGGGTTGTGATAAGTTACGTTCGTAACTTTACCTAAGAGGAGAATGTGGCAGTGGCACGTTTCAGGTTGACTTTTGTTTTCATTGTATGTGTATTACTGGTCAACGGAGCCGCCGTTGCACAAGAACAGGACATTGCAAAAGGTGGTACGATCCAAGGATACATCGTGGATACAACCCCCGCGCAGCTTCCTATTGTTGGTGTGCGTGTTCAGATTGACAACGGAAAAGGGCATATTTTTAAAACAACGTCTGCCGAAACAGGTAAGTTCGTATACAGAGATATACCCGCAGGTGATTATCTGATTAATATCCGCAAATTTGGATACCAAAGTCGAATTGGGAAACCCGTATCGGTCACAAGCGGTGGCGTTCATCATGTTCCCCTTACAATGAACAAACAGAAAAATATATTCACCAGCTTCCAGAGTTTGTTTAGAACTGAAGAGCGGCAAGAAGGCACACTTCAATTGCGGATTACAACGCCATCTCCGCAATCTGCTCCGATTGAAAATGCTGAAGTTAAAATTTGGCAACTGCGTAGTGGTAAAGGCAGCTCCTCAAATAAAGTCGTCGAAATCACTGGAACATCTGACGCGGATGGACAGTATCGGCGCGACAATTTACTATCGGGGGTCTACGTCGTTGCCGTTCGTAAGGACGGTTATCATACTATGATTTCAATGACTGTTCGAGGAAATCAGATTACGACTGCCGCTGTAAAATTTCCCATTTCTAATGGAACTGCGGACACCTACATTTTACCCTCACAGGAAACAGACACAAAATGGATTATTCGTGGTAAAATTTTTGATAATAACTTTCAACAAACCCCGGTAAGTGGTGTTAAAGTCCGGATTAGCGGTAGAAACTTGAAACCCCGTAAAACTGCTTATTCCAATGCAGGTGGTGAGTATGAGTTTGCTGTACTTCCAGGACACTACAGCATTTCCCTTTATAAATATAAAGATGGGTATGAGGATGCAACTGCCCTTTCCACGGTACCTGTTAAGAGTGGGCAAAGCAGCGTCACTGTAATTGAAGAAGGTATGTTCGTTGTTTACGAGGCGGTTGCGAAGGGGAATGTGCTTGCGCTTAAACACGGCATATCGAAAAGAAGTTTTTCCGAGAGACATAGGGAACGGATTCGGGACGCGCTTCTCTCCGTAATCTTCAGCTTCATCTGCGGTATATTGGGCATTTTCGTTTCAAGGTTCTTAAATAAGCCTCAACGAATTCGTTTCAAGGTTCTTAGTTCTTAAATAAGCGTCAACGAAAACACAGTCAGGAGTAAATATGTCGAAACAGAAATTAAACTTTGCATTCATCGGGTGTGGTGGCAATGCACGTGGGCATGGACGCAGCGTCTCAAGCGTCGAAGACGTGGAGATTGTTGCCCTCGCGGATCCGAGTGAAGGTTCCCTTGATGCATTCAAAGAGACTGTCGGTTTAGATGATTCACTGCCGACCTACGCCGACCATGTTGAGATGTTAGCCGCTGCCAAACCCGATGCTGTCGTTATTAGTTCACCGCATGGACTCCATTTCCAGCATATTATGGACGCGCTTGATGCAGGGTGCCACGTGCATACTGAAAAACCGATGGTTTGCACAGTGGATCATGCGAAACAGGTAATTGCGAAGGTGGAAGAGACCGGTTTACACCTGATGATTGGATACCAGCGGCATCTGAGTCCTACCTATCAATACTGTCGCAACGTCGTCCAGAGCGGTGAGTTGGGACGTGTTAACTTCGTTTCCGCACATCAATCGCAGAATTGGTATCGGAATCAGCAGGGAAAATGGCGACAAGATCCGTTCCTCGGCGGTGGTGGGCAGCTAAACGATTCAGGAAGCCATCTTATTGACATTCTTCTCTGGGTGTTGGAAGCGAGTCCCGAAAACGTCTTCGCGATGATAGACAACTTGGATATTGAAGTGGATGTCCTCACGGCGATGACAATCAAGTTTGATACCGGTGCCTTGTGCAATATCAGCATTGTTGGACACGCCTACGGTGGCGTGCAGGAGGCTTTTTCCGTCTGGTTAGAGGAAGGCGCGCTCCATCTCCGTGAAGGGACACTCTATCGCCAAGAACGCGAAGGAGGGTCGGAACCTGTTGATACATCTGAAATGCCAGCGCAAGGCAACAAAGATGTTGCTTTTATCGAACTCATCCGCGGTGAGCGGACGGAGAACCCGATCGGCGTCGAGAACGGATTGCGCGTCATCCAATTGACCGAAGCTGCATGGCAGTCCGCCGACCTCGGTAGACCGGTCAAAGTCGATCTAAGTTAGTGGAACAGGATTTACGCACAAAACAGATATTGAAGTGAAGGCGTTAGAATGGAAGGGTGGAAGGATGGAAACCCCATCCTTTCCTTCTTCCAATCTTCCAGCCTTTTCTGCTAAGGATGCGAGATATAATCATGGGAGCGTGGAAGTGTTGGATGTCCAGAACCTATGTAAATCTTTTGACAAGAAGCCGTTTCTCACGGAACTCACATTTCAGGTAGGCGATGGCGAGTGCCTCATTCTACTCGGTAGAAACGGCGCAGGCAAAACACTCCTGCTCAATATCTTGGCAACTTTAGTCGAACCGACATCAGGTAGCGTTTCTATTGACGGTGTTGATGCGTTTGCAAACACAAAACAGGTGCGTCCCTCTATTGGATATATCCCTGTCGCTTTTGAGGGGTATCCTGAGTTGTCCGTCGCCGCATATCTCAATTTTTTTGCTGCTGCGTATAAATTAGAGAAGCGAAGTCGTGCGGACGCAATTGAGGCAGTACTTGAGCTAATGGACATCCAACACCTACGTGAGGTCAAAATTGGGATTTTGTCAACGGGTGAACGGCAACGGCTCTTGCTCGCCAAAACCTTTTTACATGAACCGCAATTGTGGCTACTCGATGAACCCTGCGCACCGCTTGATCCAAGCGGACAGATCGAGATGGCGGAGCTGCTTGTGGAACTCCAAGCGATGCAGAAAACCGTCGTGATAGCCACCAACCGCCTTGACGATGTCTCTAAGTTATACAATACTGATTCGCGTCGCGAAAATTTTGTCGGGATTCTGTACAACGGACGCTTTGCTGTTTTCGACAGGTTTAGTGAATTGAAGCGAGGGGGTGCGGAAGCCGATAGTACAGAAGGTCCCTCGCCAAATTGGTTTAATGAACTCTTTCTGGAGGTTACAAAAACATAATGTCGGATATCGGAAAATTCTTTCACGAAAACGGATACTATTTCGCCAAAGGGGTCTATTCTGCTGAAGAGATTCAGGCGATGGAAAGCGACTTTGATCGGGTAGTGGATCGGCTCCTCAAAAGCGATGAAAACGTCAACGCGCGTTGGGGTGGTAGATTGATGGATGCCCTTGATGGTGGTGAATCCGTCATTATCCACACCCACAATATTCAGAGTTTTTCCGGGGTCTGGTTACAAGCGTTTATGCAGGAAAAGTTTCTTGATGTCACCGAAGCCATTCTCGGACCGGATATTATGCTGCACCATTCCAAACTCTTCTGCAAACCGCCAGAGACAGGTTCCCCGTTCCCGATGCACCAAGATTGGCAATACTTCCCTTCTGCCAAAGACACGATGATAGCCGCTATCATCTACGTCTCGGAAGCTACCGATGAGATGGGATGTGTCCGCGTCTATCCGGGTTCCCATAAGGAGCTTGGACGCATGGATGGTATGATGGGTAGTGGAAAAAACGCTGAAGTTACTGACCGATACCCGATTGAGAACGCGACCGTTTTGGAAGCGGAACCCGGAGATGTACTTTTCTTCAGTTACTTCACACTGCACGGTTCAATGCCAAACCATTCAAATAAGACGCGGAAAAGCGTTCTCGTTCAGATGCTCGCCGGTGACGATGAGATTGAAGATGAAAACCGACACACCAATGTCAAATTGGTGCTCCGTGGCTGGAACCATCTCGCAACCCGTTCTTCTGTCGGAAGGATTATATAAATCAAGGGGCCTTTTGCCTACTTGGTTATTGGGTTAGTCTAACTGTTTTTAGGGCTTTAACCATTGACGCGTCTTCCACATTTTTTGCGGAAACCTGGGTTGATAGTTAAGCAAAATCACGGGATTGCGTAAGTCCTATTAGAAAAACGAAACATAGCCCGTAATGAAATGGAGGGCGGATATACGGACTCTCGCTGCGAGGCAAACTTCAAATTCCAAACCCGCTCTGACCGAACCGCAAGGAAAATTAAAAAGATGATTAGAGTCGCAAAGATTAGTATGGCGCATGTCCACGCCGGTGGTTATGCCCGAAGAATTCACGAAAACCCTGAAACTGAACTCGTCGCTGTCTGGGACGAAGAGGAATACGGTGGCAGAGGTGCCGCGGAACAATACGAAATTCCATTCTACACCGACCTTGACGAAGTCCTTAGCCGGGACGACGTGGACGCAGTCGCTGTTGATGCTATCACATCCGACCATCCACGCGTAATGATTGCCGCCGCTGAAGCGGGGAAACATATCTTCACCGAAAAGGCACTCGCGATTACCGTCGCGGAATGCGATCCGATTATTGAAGCCGTTGAGAAAGCGGGGGTGAAGTTCATGATTTCGCTGCCTTCTCGTGCGAACCCTGAAATCCTGTTTGCGAAAAAGGCAATTGACGACGGACTTCTCGGCGACATCACATTCGGTAGGGGACGGATAGCACACTCTGCTGCACTGGATAGTTGGTTCAGCGGCACAAGTGCTTGGTTTGCGGATCCAGTACGCGCAGGTGGTGGGGCACTCTTTGATTTAGGGTGTCACCGTGTCGATGTTATCCGGTGGTTGATGGGTGAGCCGAAAAGTGCTATCGCTAAGATTAACAACTTTACTGGTAATTTCCCGATTGACGATAATAGCGTTTCTGTCGTTGAGTTCGCGAACAAGGCACTCGGTGTGATTGATGTTGCGTGGACGCACCGTTCCGGTCCAAATATGCTTGAGATTTACGGCACAGAAGGTTCATTTGCTGCGGGACACGGCGAAATGCATTTTGAAACCCGTAAACTCTCCGACGAAGAAAAAGCAGAGTACATTGCCAACGCGCCGGCTGCACCCCCTGAACCGATGCAGCAGTGGATTAACGCTATCCTTCGCGATGAACCGATGACAATTACGATCCAAGATGGACGTAACCTCACGGAATTGATGCAAGCATTCTATATGTCCTCTGAACAGGGGCAGTCAATAGAATTCCCGCTCTAAGTAGTTATCAGTTATCGGTTATCAGTTTTCAGTAACTTAGCACGGAAAATTTCCTACTGACACGTCAGAAACCGGTCTTGGTAAAGTGACTGACAACTAACAACTGACAACCATCTGAGGTTTATAATGAAAGACTATCAACCTATTTCACTTTCCGCTTTGTGTAATGTTGGGACAGAAGTTATCGGTGAGAACGCAACACCGTGCGTCGGTTCGCAGGCGTTCCACGGGTTACCTTTTGAAATCGCTGAGGGTGATGCCTGTTTCTTAGGCTTCGGAGAAGGTGTTAACTCCGATTCTATTCAAGTTCCCGTAGGTGCAAGCCCGAAGCGGGTTATCTTTGTGCATCGGCTGCTTGAGTCACGCATTCCTGAAGGCGAACCGATTGGCAGACTCATTGCCAATTATGTTTTCCATTATACCGATGGTGAAACGGAAAGCGTGCCAATCCGCGAGCGCTTTGAGATCGGCAGTGTGCCACAAGGATGGGGACAACAGACGTTCCTTGCAATACCTGACCGGCAGGAAAGTTTGGCATCGCGGCACGAGGGACCTTGGGGGTCCGCGGGGAACCGACAAACAGAGGTGAGCCAAGGGACACCGCGCGACTACTATTTGTGGACCTGGAAAAATCCGAGGGACGGCGTTGAGGTCGCCTCAATTGAAATCCAACCACAGGAACGGCGTTTTATTGTTGCAGCAATCACGCTCGGTTACCTCGACGAGGACCCGATACCGCGTCGTCCCCGCCGCGAAGTCAAAATCACACTGCCGCAATCTGAGGATGCCGACAAACCCTTTGATATGGAAGTTAATGTTGACCGTGGCGTTGCGACCTACCCGTATCCATTGCCAGAGAACACGCCCGATGCCTTTATCAATGACGATTTCAAAGGCTGGGGCGAATCCCAAAACAACAAAAGCAGTCCTGCTTACGTTGAAGTATCTGCAACCTCCTCCGCAAGTGTTGAAGTCAAAAATCAAGGTGAAACGCTTGGCACTGTCAATTGGGGGGAGGTCCAAGAGAAAGGGACTGTTCAACCCAACGAGCGCGTCAAGGTAGAGGTCATCGACTCTGGTAGGAACTGGGTGTATACCACCGTAATTGATGACGATACAAACAAACCGGTGCCGTGTCGTATTCATTTCCGTTCTCCACACGGCGTGCCGTATGCGCCACATGGACACCATGCGCACGTCAATTCAAACATGGGGACGTGGCACGTAGATGTCGGTGGCGATGTGCGGCTCGGGCAGATTAGTTACGCCTATATTGATGGCACCTGTCAGGGGTGGCTGCCTCGTGGAGACGTTATTGTTGATGTCGCGCGCGGTTTTGAATATACACCTTTGCGAACTACTGTCAACATAAAACCGGGGCAGCGCGAGTTGACGTTGCGGTTAAAGCGATGGTGCGATATGAACGCTGAACGCTATTTCAGTGGTGATACGCACGTTCATTTCCTCTCAACACAGGGCGCGCATACCGAAGCCCAAGGCGAAGATCTCGGCGTTGTGAATCTTCTGCTTTCGCAGTGGGGGCATCTCTTTACGAATACAGAGGAGTTTATCGGAAGACCGACGACCTCTGCCGATGGGCGAAGCATCGTCTACGCAACGCAGGAGAACCGCCAGCACCTTCTTGGGCATCTCACGCTCCTCGGTCTAAAGGAGCAGGTCGCGCCGTGGTGTTCGGATGGTCCGGGGGAAGCAGAACTCGGTGGAAATATGGAGGTCACGCTCTCACATTGGGCGGATGCGTGTCATGCCCAGGGTGGCACTGTTGTCTTACCGCACATCCCGAACCCGAATTGTGAACCGGCGACACTCATCGCCACTGGACGTGTAGATGCTGTCGAGTATCTCACCAATGCTATGTATGGTCATCTTGAGTACTATCGTTACCTCAACTGTGGGTATAAACTACCGCTCGTCGGTGGAACGGATAAGATGAGCAGCGATGTACCGGTAGGTGTTTATCGTACTTATGTCCATATCCCCGACAATGAGGAATTCAATTACGATAACTGGTGCAAATACATGAGTGCTGGCAACACCTTCCTCAGCGGCGGTCCGATGATTCGACTCTCCGTTGATGGACACCCGATCGGTAGCACGGTTAACCTACCCGGTAACGGTGGCACTGTTGAGGTTGAAGCCTCCGCAGATTCCATCTTCCCTATTCATACGCTGCAGATTCTTCAGGCGGGACAGGTTGTCGCTTCGACTGAGGAGAAAGATGGCGCGGCGCATTTACATCTGAAAGCCAATCTGAAAGTGGACAAACATTCATGGATCGCGGCGCGGTGTGGTGGACCTAATTATGCACAAGCGGTTCCACATCACGACGGATGGGGACGCGGCATCATTGCGCATACCTCTCCGGTGTATATTGCTGTTGGCGGCGAGTGGTGGATGTTTGATCCAGAAACAGCAAACTATATGCTGACCTTGATTGAGGGTGGGTTGTCCTATATTCAGCAGACAGCGCGCCATCATGAACACGGGACTGTGACACACCATCACGGTGAAGATGACCATTTGGAATTCCTTTCTCGTCCGTTCCAAGAGGCACGGGAGGCGATTCACCGTCGGATGCATCAATTGGGGATTCCGCATTAAAGTAGTAGGCACACTCCGTGTGCCGTTAGACACTTGAAGGAGAAAAAGATGCCAAGGGAATTAGTCGCGGTTGCCCCTCGGCAACCCGTCTTAAGAGAGTACGAAGATGGTCCCGTCCCCGCGGATAGCGTCCGCGTTCAAGTCGAATTCGGCGCGCCCAAACGTGGTACAGAACTGACAGCATACTACGGATACAACAGCGCAAATTTTCCGATGGGACTTGGAAATATGTGCGTCGGGAAAGTTATTGAAATCGGGGGAGAGGTCGAGGGGTTCGAGATTGGGGAGCGCATCACCAGTCACGGGCACCTCAAGGAGACGCACACATGGCGCGCTGCTGGTGTTCTCAAGATGCCCGACCAGATGACGTGGAAAGAGGCGGTTTGCTATGATCCATTACACTTCGCAATGTCCGCAATTCGTGATGGAAAGGTCCGCGTTGGTGAGCGGGTGGCTGTCTTTGGATTGGGTGCTATTGGGTTGATGACGGTGCAGATGGCGCGGATCGCTGGAGCTGACTTCGTCGCCGCTGTAGACCCGCTTGAAAGACGGCGGAAAGTTGCTGAAAAGACGGGGGCGGAGCTTGTCATCGACCCGACTGCCTCCAATACCGGCGAGGTGCTCAAAGAAGCGACCGGCGGGCTTGGCGTTGATGTGGCTGTGGAAACCAGTGCAGTGTACGAGGCACTTGATGATGCCCTTCGCAGCGTCACTTTTGAAGGAACAATCGTCTATGCTGGACGCGCGAAAGCGTGTACGGGTGGGCTTGACCTCGGTGCTGTCGCGCATGTCAACATTCCGAACATCATCTTTGCGCGTGCCAACAGTGATCCGAATCGCGATCATCCGCGCTGGGATTTTCGGCGTATTGTTGATACCTGCTGGAAATGGCTTGAAGAAGGGCGATTTGACTGTGAAGATGTTGTTGACCCAGTAGTGCCGTTTGAAGATTCAGTCGAGGCTTACATAGAGATGGACAATCACCCTGAACGGAGCGTCAAATTGGGGGTGTCCTTTGGGTAGTCCTTTGTCTGTTAGTCCCTACGTAAAATCGCTCCCATTGTTGATATGATCGGAAGATTGGAAGGATGGAAGCGGGAGTGGAAAGCACCGTCATCCGCCTTTCTTTAGACTATTGTTTTGTTATCAAAAAAATGCCCAATACCATTATTACTGCAGCGATCAAGCGGCGTTTTGTATAGGTCTCTTTCAAGGCGTACCCACCGAGCAGAACAACGAAAATGACAGAGCATTGCCGAACCGCAGTTACGTAGCTAACCTTTTCTGTCATCAAGACATAGAGGATGAGCGAATAGGAGGTTAAGGAGAGAACAACAACAGTGAGGGTTCGTTTCCATTCGGTTCGTCCAATCTCGATAATCTGCTGGTGTGGAAAGCGGGCGAGGCAGGACAACCCGTAAAAAACTTGCGATATACCGTTCTCCATTAGATAGTAGGTCACGGCTCGCCACAACGGGGCATCTGTCGAGTGGCGATGAAATTCAGACATCCCTTGTTTGTCTATCAGTGAGTATCCAATGACACTCGCCAAAGTCGCAAATGCCCAGACTGCATCAGGTTCTCGAAGGAAGCGAAGGAACGCCTTAAACTGGATACGTGCTTCGCGTTGTTGATAGAATAGTATGGAGACCATTACACATAAGATACCGATCAAGCCTTGGGCGGAGATTCGTTCCTTTAGGAAAAGGAAGGCGAAAAGTGGTAGAAAAGCTGGGGCAGCACGGCTGATTGGATAAACGAACGAAATTTCGCCAACGGTATAAGCGTGCGTCAGAAACAGACGGTAGAACAGATGAACCAGTGCGGAGGCGACAATATAGACCCATACCGGTTTCGGAATTATAGGGTGCTTGATACCAAAGGCAACGAACGCTATTACGATGGTGTAAAATCCACACCAAAAAAAGAGGATTCGAGTATCTCTGCTGGATTTGCTGTAGAAATTCCATAAGGCGTGGCAAAATGCTGACAGCAGAATTAAGGCAATTGAGGTAAGTGCCATAGGACCTTTCTTTATTTGTAGGTACACGGTTTGTATCTGTTTGTTGAATAACTGTCAGCAATCAGTAATCAGTTAGGAGGAGTTCGTTTAGTATTAATCCCTTGAAACTGACTGCTGAAAGGATTTTTGAAAAAATCCGCCCTGACTGCTGACGACTATTTCAGGAGGTAATTATGTTCAAAAAGTCGAAAAAATACCAGTCTTTTATTCTGTTTGGGCTTGTCTTTGGCATACTTGCCCTCACAGCAACGGTTACCCTTACGCAAGAATCGTGGTTTCCTTCCGAATGGGGTGCTGATGATCGGCGGGGTGCCGTCAATCGCCTAACGCCGGAGAAAGTATTAGAAGCCGCGAGTTTGATTAAAACGGGTGAAGTCTTTCAACTCGGCAGAGTCTATGAAAGTGGTATCCCTGTTTTCGGAACCCGACATTACAGCCTGCGGATTCCAGCGATGTCAGGTCCACTCGGTGAGAACAAAACGAACTGGTTCGAGGAGATCTTCAGCGGTGAGATCGGTCAGATCGGCACGCAGTTTGATGGACTCGGGCACATCGGCATCGGCGACCTCTACTACAACGGATTGGATCAGCACGATTTCGCCAAAGCCGAAGGACTCACAGAACTCGGTGTTGAGAACGTGGGCCCCATCGTGACACGCGGTGTGCTGATTGATGTCGCTGGCTATAAAGGCGTTGAACACCTCGGCGATAGTTACGAAATTACGCGCGCTGATCTGGAGGGTGCCCTGAAAAAGCAGGGTGTCGAGATTACCCCCGGCGATGTCGTTATCATCCACACCGGCTGGGGTAAATTCTGGATGACAGATAACGATCGCTACGGTGCCACGGAACCCGGCATTGGGTTGGAAGCGGGGCAATACCTCGTCGATCAGAAAATTGTGATGCTGTGTAGCGATAACTGGGGAATTGAGGTCGTCCCGAACCCTGATGAAACCCTTGCATTTCCTGTGCATCAGCTGTTTATTGTCAAACACGGCATTTACAACCTTGAAAACATTATTACAGAGGAGTTAGCGGCGGCGAAGGTTTATGAATTCGCTTTCAGTTTTGCCCCGCTGCGTCTCAAAGGGGCGACGGGTTCCCCCGGCAATCCGATCGCCATTCGATAGTTTCTTATAGTGGGACAGCAGTACTGCTGTCCCATAATCCCCTCTCTTTCCTATCTACATCTGCACAAATCCGTGCAGTTATCTCTCCGTTTGCCCCGTTTCGTGCAGTCTGTACACACGCCAAACCCACTAAATCCGGTATATCTCCTCTTCTTTCCCTTATTTTAGATTGGCACGGAAATTGCTATTATATTATTCGATAACATTAGCAATGAAAGTATAATTTAGGGGAGATTTTCCATGAAAGTACTACGTGTTTTCTTTTTCTGTTGTTTAAGTTTAGGCTTATTGTGTTCTGTTTCTGCGGAATCGCTCGCGGCTGAGAAAATTGTGTTTTCGTCCAATCGGAATGGCAACTCGGAAATTTATATAATGAATCCCGATGGCAGTCAACAGGTTAGATTGACCAATCACCGCGCATCCGATATCAATCCGGTTTTTTCGCCGACAGGGGAAGAGATCCTCTTTGTTTCCGATCGAAGTGGAGAGCGTGATCTCTATATTATGCGCGTTGATGGGCATGGTGAGCGACCCGTATTTCGAACGGACCCCGCATACAGAAGTTATGCCGCTTGGTCCCCGGATGGGAAAAAAATTGTTTATTCTCAACATGATTTTGCGGCTGACCTTGGAACCGTCTACACTGCTAAGGCGGATGGAACGTCGGTAAACAGCGTTGTTGAAAGTGAAAGTGCGGAAACCGGGGATCCTGTTTGGTCCCCGGATGGAACAGAAATCGCGTATGTTGTGCATGGAGAGATTAATTGGACGAGTCGCCAAATCCGATTTATCGATCTGAAAACCCGCAAAGAAGAGACACTCCTACCGGATGGCATTCCGCGAATGTGGCAACCGGCGTGGTCATCTGTTTCCAACAAGATCGCCTTTGTCTGGTATAAACCAGAACTTCGACAGCAGTCGATATTCATCGTCAACCGCGATGGAAGTGGACTTCAACACATTGTTGATGTAATTGTTGTCATGCGGACAAAAGCTCTTGCCTGGTCGCCCTCTGGTGATGAACTTGTCTATTCCCAGTCAGTTGGAAACGCATCTCATATCTTCAAAATCAATTTGGTGACGCATGGTGTCACACAACTTACGCATGAGGGAAGCAATTATGCGGGCGATTGGTTTGACCCATCCGCTTTACCCGTTTCCCCACAGCCACAGTTGCTCACAACCACATGGGGTAAGATCAAAACTGAATGATTATGTATGCCCAAACGGTATAATCTCCAAAGCCGACATAAAAAAGAATTACAACCCCACAAGTGAACTCAAATGGAAGTAGAGGTATTTAGGGCTATTCACTAATGAATGAGATGGAGGGAAGACCGATGTTGAGTAGAACCTATTTTTTCAGCGTATGTGTGGCAATAATCGGAGTGTGTCTACTCACGGTAGGTTGCGCACCACTTCCAAAACGAATAGCGGCTACACAACTATCCTGCGAGAAATATCCATTGCTCGTTGATGGCGATCTTGCCACAACCAGTTTCCTGAAAGTAAAAGGTTTTGTTGGAAAGGATAACGCTTCTTATAAGAACTGGCACCGATATGGCGACTGGGTGGAAGGTAAACATAGGATTGATGCCTTGATTCAACTTGACGCACTTACGAATGTCGCTTACATCAAGGTGCATCCAGTTTCAACCATCTATCGTCTCTCGGTAGAAACATCCACCGCAGAGACAGCGAATGAAAAATCACATCATTTTGAGCCAGTAACAAGTCATAAGATTGCCAGGTCCGAGAACGGCGAGGTGATACGTATTGACATCGACAGACCTGTGCGGATACTGCGAGTTTCTATCTATGTCAATCGCGATTTAGCACGCACTATACAAGAACCATTGACTCGGAAAACTAAATTGTCCTTTGAGGATGTTGTGATTCGAGAAATTCGGTTGTATCAGAGCCAGAACTTCACGAAGTAAATGATGAAACTACCGCCAATTTCCATCGCATCACAAGGAGATTTGAAAATGAACAAATTTACACTACTCGTATTCGTCGCGAGTATCTTACTCGTCGGGTGTACGGCATCGAAGCATTTGATGAATGCCCCCGAACCCTCGCCAGAGCAAGAAATACAGCGACAAGAAGTACAGCGAATTCTGGAGGTGTGGCAGGGAAGGCACATTTCAACAGCGATTCAAAAATGGGGAACACCTCATGGAATCAGCAACACCGACACAGGTTCAAAAATTTACATTTGGCAGACACCTTCGCTGACTTTTCTACAGCAAGCACATCGCGAAATCATTTCCAACAGACAGTCAGTTAACCTCGGACGGCGGGTAACACAGACACCCGATACAACAGTTAAAATGTATCAACTTATGTTTCATACAGACCCAAAGGGTGTAATTTACAAAATTTCGGCGAAAAGAGATTTGAACCCCAGTGCCGGTTCTCGAAGTTCTCATTTTTCTCAAGAGAAGCCGGGGGGCACAAAATAATACGATGAAACTACCCACAATTTCAATCGCATCACATCGCGTCACGCGGCTTATCATCGGTGGTAATCCGTATAGCGGCATTTCGCACCGTTCTGCAGCGGCATCGAAAGCCATGGAGGATTACTATACGGCATTCCAAGTTATGGCAGACCTCCGACAAGCGGAGGAGAACGGCATTAATACCGTCCTCGCTCGCGCCGACAGACATATCATGCGCACACTCAATGAATACTGGAACGCGGGTGGCACAATTCAGTGGATTGCGCAGACACCAAAAGATACAGAGTACGCCGATCTCAGCGAATACTTACAGATTATTGCGCGCTATAAACCGATTGCTATCTATCATCACGGTGGCACGACCGATAAGTTGTACGCAGAAGGACGGCTCGGTTCGTTGCATGAGAGCCTCAAACATATCCGCGATCTGGGTTGTACTGTCGGACTCGGCACGCACGATCCACAGGTCCTCAAGTACTGCTATGCTGAAGGATATGATGTTGACTTTTATGTCTGTGCGTTGTATAATCATACAAAGCATAGAGAACTCTATCTGCCGAATGATCGAGATGCAGCGTTCGCCGCTATAAAGGCAATACCAGTGCCGATAATCGCCATAAAGGTATTAGCCGCTGGTAGAAGCGAGCCGCGAGAAGCGTTTCAACTCGCCCTTGAAAATATCAAACCGACTGATGCGATGGCGGTTGGAATGTACACCCAATTCCAATCGGATCAGATATACCAGAATGCGACCACTGTTGCAAAATTATTATCTGAATCAGGATTAGAGGATTCAAGAAATATCACCGGAGAAACAAAACAGAATGAACAGGATTACGGAACCGGAAGTGATGGATACGGTGGAAGCCGCCGAAGCCTACGATGCGATGGAGCACGGTGAGGTTGACCGGGCTTTCGTAGACCGTGTTGTCGCACTCGGCGCAAACACGGGACATTTTCTCGATGTCGGCACCGGTCCCGCACAGATTCCTATCCTACTCGCGCAACGTTGTCCCGATCTCCACATCACCGCGATTGACCTGTCCGCGGAGATGCTGAAGATAGCGGAACGCCACGTCGCAGATGCCGGTCTCACCGATCGGATAACCCTCGAACTCGTCGATGCCAAAACCCTACCCTACCCCGACAACACCTTTGACGGACTTATCTCCAACAGCATTGTACATCACATCCACGATGCGCTAAAGGCACTCCAAGAGATGGGCAGAGTTGCTCGTCCTAAGGGGACTGTGCTTATCCGTGACCTCATCCGTCCTGAAACACCCGCAGACGCACAAGCCTTTGTTGACAAGTATGCCGCAGATGACACCCCATATCAACAGAAGTTATACTACGATTCTTTCCTCGCCGCGTTCACCATTGCCGAAGTCAATGAGATGCTAACACAGATGGACATGCCGGGTGCCGTTGTCGTCCAGAGCACTGATCGGCATTGGTCGATTGAGTGTCCTGGGTGATTGTCTGGACCAGGATTTACAAGATAAGATGCAATTTTAAGAGAAAATCTTTTCTCTTATCCGTGAAGTCTGTGTAATCCGTGATAATCAGTGATTCAGACGATCAACACCTTTCGTGCGCCAACTAAATTTTCCCACTGAGTCTTAATTTTTTCTACACTTTCTTTTCAAAAATATGTTATGATATTGGCAAACCCTCAAGATACAGAATCTAAAATTTCGCGCTTACATAGGAGAAATCGCAATGCCCAAAGTTATCTTTGTGTTGTCACTCTGTTCACTCCTCATTATTGCCGGTCTTAGTATCGCTAATGTCGCAGAAGATGGGCTCGTCGCTTACTGGCCCTTTGATGAAGGCGAGGGTAAAGAAGCCGTAGATGTCACTGGCAATGGACATGATGGAGAATTTAACGGAAATCCCAAGTGGATTGATGGAAAGTTCGGTCCCGGACTCGAATTTGACGGTGAGGAGGACCATGTCGTCGTCGCGGATGATCCCGCCTTCGCCATTGAGGAAAATATTACGCTCATGGCGTGGTTCAGCCCAAATGATGTACTCACCAGACGACGCTTGATGGTCAAAAACAACTCCATTTTCGTTATTTTCGACTTCGGCAACGTAGATAGTATTGATTTCCTCGTCAAACCGAACAACACTTTTGCTGAATCAACAACAACCGATTGGAAAATCGGTGAGTGGTATCACTTCGCTGGAACATTCGATGGAAAAACAATGAAGGTTTACATAAACGGCAAACTTGAAGGCGACGCTGCCAACAACGTGCCGATCGCACCTTCCGCATTAGAACTCTGGATCGGTGGTGACGATTTCGGCAGACCAACAGATTTTTTCCCCGGTAAAATTGATGAAGTGCGCCTCTATGAGAAGACCTTGAGCGAAGCCGACATCCAAAAAGTTATGGAAACGCCGCAAGATGTAGAAGCGCGTGGAAAACTCACAGCAACGTGGGGAAAATTGAAAGCAGGGTTTTAAAAGATGTCTGCTCTTCAAACAGTTTGGTAGGAGAACAGAGTCTCATGGAGGCAATTATGTCAACGCTTACAGCACAAACCTATCTAACACCCCAGGAGTATCTCGCTTGGGAACGCAAGCAGCCCTTTAAGAACGAATACCACAACGGACAGATCATCGCGATGTCTGGGGCAAACCGCTGGCACAATTGTATCACAGTGGATATAGCTGTCCAACTTAGTAACCAATTGATGGGAAAAGAGTGTGAAGTCTACATCAGCCAGATGCGCGTGCGTACCAGTCCGGAGATCTCCTACTTCTATCCGGATGTTATCGTTGTTTGTGGTGAACCGCGTTTTGAGGATGACACCTTTGACACACTTCTCAATCCGATTGTTGTTATAGAAGTGCTGTCACCCTCAACCGCAGCATTTGATCGTGGTGAAAAATTTGAGCACTATAAGCAGCTCACGTCCTTGCAAGAATACATCCTTATTTCACAAAACAGCGTGCGCGTTGAACACTACTGTCGTCAAGATAAACAATGGATCCACAACACATTTCAGCGTCTTGAAGATATATTGTCACTCGCTTCTATTGAATGTGAAGTACCCTTACGTGCCATCTACAGACGTGTCATGCCCGATGCATCATAAAAATTGTCAGTTCGCTTCGCTTTCAGTTAGGAGGGTCTCTGTAGCGGCTACGGCAAACGGGACTGCCACGAGAGGTTTCTTAACTGATAACTGATAACTGACAACCGATAACTATATGCGATAAGAAGGAATTTGCATGACAACCCAACAGAAACGCCCCGTCGTTCTTATCATTCGGGACGGCTGGGGCAATAATCCGTATCCTGAGTTTCAACAATCAAATGCCGTTCATCTCGCGAAAACACCCGTAGATGATTGGCTACGACAGAACTATCCAAACGTCCTAATCCATACCTCCGGCGAAGATGTCGGTTTACCCGCTGGAGTCATCGGCAACAGCGAAGTCGGACATCAAAACATCGGCGCAGGACGCATCGTGAACCAAGAACTCCTCCGCATCAGTAATATGATCCGCTCTGGCGAGTTTGCTCAGAATGCAGTGCTTTTGGACGCGATTGCCCATGTCAAAAAGCACGGAACACATCTCCATCTCATGGGGTTAGCAAGCGACGCTGGGGTTCATAGTTCGCTTGAACACCTCTATGGCCTCCTCATACTTGCGAAAACGAATGGACTCAAACCTAACCAAGTTTTAATTCACAATTTCAGCGATGGACGTGATTGTCAACCCGACCTCGGTATCCAATTTTGCGAGCAGATTGAAGCGAAGTTGAAAGAGATTGGCATCGGGCAGATAGCCTCCGTTATCGGTCGCTACTATGCGATGGATCGAGATGACCGGTGGGAACGCGTTGAGGTGGCATATCGCCTTTTAACCGAAGGGTGCGACAACCGCGTCGCTGCTGCTATAGATGCCTATCGTGACTATTATGAGAACCCTGATGACACCAATCGTAAGGGCGACGAATTCGTCCGTCCAAGTGTGGTTATCGGAGCCGACGGTGAACCACTCCCTCGCATCACTGACGGAGATGTCGTTGTGTTTTATAACTTTCGAGGTGATAGACCTCGGGAACTCACCAAAGCCTTTTGCCTTGATGAATTTCCGTTTCAGGGAGAGGGGAAAGACGGTGTCGTTCGACAGATGGGTTTTAAACGGAATTGCAAACCTGACGTTAAATTTGTTACGATGACCGAGTATGAGCGAGGAATGCCCGTTGAAGCGGCTGTCAAGAAACCTCCCAAGATGCAGAATACGCTCGGTGCTTATGTTAGCGAGGTGGGGCTAACGCAGTTCCGATGTGCAGAGACTGAGAAATTTCCGCACGTTACCTTCTTTTTTAATGACTATCGCGATGAACCCTACAAAGGCGAAGATCGGCAAATCATCGCCTCTCCACGTGACGTAACGACCTACGACCAGAAGCCAGAGATGTCCGCACCCGGTGTGACCGCAGAGATGCTACGTCGGATCGGCTCCGACAAATATGACCTGATGGTACTCAACTATGCCAACGGTGACATGGTGGGACATACAGGTTCCCTTCCAGCTGCTATTAAAGCAGTTGAGGCGGTTGACGTGGGTGTCGGGAAGATTGTTGATGCTGTGCTTAGAAAGGACGGCGCGCTCATTGTCACTGCTGACCACGGCAATTGTGAACAGATGATTGATCCAGACACCGGCGGTATCCATACCGCACATACAACGTACGACGTAGACCTCATCGTTGTTGATAACCAACGCAGGGAGCAACAACTTCGTGAAGGTGGTCGGCTTGCTGACATCGCACCGACAGTGCTCCACCTCCTCGGTTTGGCGCAACCCTCTGAGATGACCGGTGAATCGTTAGTTCCATAGTAGCGTTTGTTAAAAGACATTCACAAATTGTAAGGGGTATCCCAAAAATGAATGACCAACAACTGCAACCTACCTCAGCGGATGCCCAGTTAAGGGCAGAGCAAGATGCGGAATCCGATGCCAAGAAGATTAGCTGGTTCTTCATCGGTTTCTTCGGCAATATAGTCGGTGCCCTTATGGCATCTATTTATGAGCCAGCACCACCTGCCTCGCGGCTGCTTGAGAAATCTCCTGAATATGTGGCTGCGTATACAGATAGTTACAAAGCAAAGAGTCGAAGGATTCAACTACGTCAGTCCATAATTGGTCTTATTATTCCTTTTATCTTTATGATTTTGTGGATGATCTTTCTGGGAATTTTCATATAGAATGCCTACAGCCTGGCAAAAGGCATAAGATTTTAAAGGAGATTTTGGCATGTCCCCACTCATTGACCAGCACGTTAACAACGATTTCAGGCTATTCGCTGGCAGCGCGAACCCGGCGTTGGCAAAAGAGATCGCTGCGATTTTAGGTGTTGAACTCGGTAAAATTACAATCGAGCCGTTTCCCAACCTTGAGACTCGCGTTCAGATTGAGGAAAGTATCCGAGGCACGGATATTTATGTTGTGCAGCCAACGAGTCAACCTGCCAACGAAAATCTGATGGAGCTGCTCATCACGATTGATGCCATGAAACGCGCATCAGCCCGACAGATTACCGCGATTATTCCATACTTTGGATACTCTCGCCAAGATCACAAAACCACCGGGCGCGAACCGATCAGTGCAAAACTCGTCGCGAATCTCTTGACAACCGCTGGGGCAAGTCGCGTCATGGCTATTGATCTACACGTGCCACAGATACAAGGTTTCTTCGATATTCCTATGGATCACTTGACCGCCCTAACGACCTTGACAAATTACTTCCGCGAGAAGCAGGTTGAAAATGGTGTAATTGTTGCCCCTGATGCAGGTCGTGCCAAATTAGCAGAAAAATATGCGGATATTCTTGGACTTCCGTTAGCCATCATGCACAAGCGGCGAACCGGTGTTGATGGACAGGGCGTTAAGTTCGTCGAGCTTGTTGGAGACGTTGAAGGCAAAACCCCAATTATCACTGACGATGAAATACAAACAGGGGGGACGATTCGCCAACAAGCCATAGCCTTGGCAGAGGCGGGGGCAGAACCTGCTTATGTGTGTATCGCACACCCTATATTGGTTGGTCCAGCGTTGGAACGGCTCAGTCATCCAGCAATTCGCGAAGTGGTCACCACCAATACGATCCCCGTTCCTGCTGAAAAGCAGCTGGACGGGAAAGTTAAAGTGCTTTCTATCGCGCCGCTCCTTTCTCAAGCCATATTGAGGGTACATCAGCACCGGTCGGTGAGTCAGGTCTTCCGGGATCAGCAGCTTGATTTCCCTGTCTAATTTGTGGATCACGCAACTCGCCGCTGAGAACTAACTCACATGATGGGCGGGCGAACAGATGGACAAAAAACCGATACTTTACCTGAGTCATTGCGGTTCGAGCATCGGCGGGGGTGAAAAGCAGCTTGCGTATCTCGTTGCAAATATTGACCGAGCGCGCTATCGTCCCCTCGTCGTTTGTCCTGACGATGGTGTTTTTGTGGAACACTTGAGGCGTGTTGATATTCCGACAGTGGTTCTTGAGCTTCCGCCGTGGCGGAAAGCGCGATCGTTGATAACGAGGTACAGTGCCGCTGGAAAATTAGTCGCACTTGCGAAAACACACAGCGTGCACCTTGTCCATACCTCTGATTCTTGGTTGAATCCGTATCTATGGTTTCTCAAAAAGCGGTTGAAAGTACCTGTTGTTTCACACGTGCGAAACCTCCTTACATCGGATCAGGTATGGAAATACAGGTTCGATCGGATAGACAGGACTATCGCTATCTCGGAGCAGAGCAAGGACCCGCTGATTCAAGCTGGGATTGATGCGCGAAAGGTTGATGTCATATACAATTGTGTTGATTTGTCCGTTTTTCAACCCGCGTATCGACCCGCACATCCGGGGGAATATGTTGTCGGTATCGTGGGTAGAATTGAACCCTTCAAACGCCAGAAGGAATTTGTTGAGATAGCCGCGAAGGTCACTGCGCAATGCAAAAAGGTGAGGTTTCGGGTCATCGGTGCCGCATTGGATATGCCGGAGCATCGCATTTATGAGCAGGAAGTCCGCCAGTTGGTGGCAAAATATGGATTACAAGCGTTTATTCACTTCGCTGGGCACCGCACGGATATGCCTACCGCGATGCAGGAACTTGACCTCCTCGTAACCCTTTCAGCAGGGAGCGTCATTGCCGAGGCGATGGCGACTGGTAAGCCTGTCATCGGGACACCTATCGGTAGCACGGCTGAGATGATTGTTCACGGGGTAACGGGATATGTTGTGCCCTTAGACTCGATAGAGGGAATCGCGGATAAAATTATTGAACTCGCCGAAGATCCGATCCAAAGCGTACGTATGGGACAAGCCGGAAGAAAACATGCCGAGGAAACGTTTGACATTGAAATGCATGTTCAAAAGGTACAGGATATTTATAAGAAATTGTTAACTATAGGTTGAAATTTTTAAGGGATTGAAGTATAATAATGGCAGCATCATTTCGTTAGGAGGAGAGGAACAATGCTCACGCAAGAACAGTGTGATTTTTACGAGGAGAACGGTTACATCGGTGTTGAGGCGGTGCTAACAGCGGAAGAGGTCGCCGATCTTCAACGCGTCACCGATGAATTTGTTGAGAAATCGAGAGAGGTTACCGAACATACCGACATCTTTGATTTGGAGCCAGGGCATACTCCCGCGAATCCGCGCGTGCGTCGTATCAAGAGTCCAGCACTCTATCATACCGTCTACGATCAGACCTTACGGCATCCGAAGATTCTGGATATAGTAGAGCAGCTTATTGGATCCGGTGTTCGGTATAATGGGCATAAATTGAATATGAAGTATCCGGAGTTCGGAAGTCCGGTTGAATGGCATCAGGATTGGGCGTTCTATCCGCATACCAACGATGATCTGCTTGCAGTCGGTGTCGTGATTGACGATATGACTGTGGAAAACGGGGCATTGATGATAATTCCGGGTTCCCATAGGGGACCGACCTTAGATCATCACCAGGATGGTGCTTTTATCGGTGCGGTTACTGACCCTGATTTCACACCAGAGGGTGCGGTGCCTGTAGAATTGAAGGCAGGTGGGATCACGCTCCATCATGTCCGTGCGCTACACGGTTCTGCTCCGAATACTTCTGACAGATCGCGTCGCTTACTTCTCTTCCAGTATTGCGCGGTAGATGCGTGGCCTCTGAAGGGTATACCGGATTGGGATGCCTTCAACGACCTTATCATTCGTGGGGAACCGACGAATCAACCCCGTATGGTGGTTGCTCCGGTGCGTATGCCGGAACCATACGCGGAGTTGAAAGGTTCAATCTACGAAGTGCAGTCTCTGCTTGACAATCCGCTCTATGCCAAGGCGTAGTAGGGTTAAAATAGAAAGTGCGAGGCACGAAGACCTCGCACTAACACACAGATTTGGTTCTTGTGAAAAAAGAAAAGGCGAGTCAATCTTGCCTTACCGACTAAGGTTTACTCAGCTGTTTTCGCGGTAAAACCTGCACCTTCAACAGCCTTTACGAGCGTGTCCGTTTCGACCTTGCCCTTCTCAACCTTCACAACGGCTTTATTCTCAGCCATAGAAACACTGACAACCTCAGAGACACCCGTAACCTTTTTGAGTGCTTCCTGCACCTTACCGGTACACATACTTCACGTCATTCCAGTCACGGTCAGCGTCACTTCTTCAATAGTTGCTTCAGCGGTTTGCTGTTGGTTGTCTGCACACGCGGCCACGAATAAGAGTGCGGCGAGGCAGATAAATACAATTCCGGCGTTTAACTGACGCATAGGTCTATCCCTCTTATTTGTAGAGCGATTTCCTGTCGCTCCTCTTCAACTTTATCTATAAACAGGAAAGGTGGGTAAAGCCCACCCTTCCGGTTAAGCGGTTAAGCTTTATTCAGCGACTTTGGCGTCGAAACCTGTATCTGTAATGACCTTGGCGACTTTGTCAGCTGAAACTTTACTCTTCTCGATCTTTACAACGGCTGTATTGCTCTCATCAGAGACGCTTACCACTTCAGTCACACCGGGAGTGTTCTTGAGTGCTTCCTGCACTTTGCTGGTACACGCGCCTCACGTCATGCCCGTGACATCGAACGTTACTTCTTGGATCTTTTCACCGAAAAGTCCACAACCGACCATGAAGACAAAGACAACGAGAAAGATCAGCGATAATCTTGCGATATGCATGGGTTAACCTCCTTGAATTAGTTATTTACCATTTTAACACGTATTAATTTTTTTGGCAATATTTTTAAAAAATAATGCAGATACATCCCGTATTACGCGCCAAAGTTTCAAAAGTTACCGTCGACGATAGCCTGCCTGCTCTGATAGCGCGTAGAGTTGGGAATTTTTCATGAAACGAATATCCTGTCCTCGCAATTTCCGTCCATACCGCTTTTCCAAGAATTGAATGCGTTCCTGTCGGTCGGGGAGCGGCATCCGTTTAGGGGTCTGCATTTTGAGCAATTCCTCACGTGATATTTTTTTCGGAGATGTAGGTGCTTGTGGTTTATTATAGTAGCATTTGGGGCATACGGCATAACGCGGATAGCGGAGCCGACCGCAGCGGCAACGTGCTGTTCCATCGGGCCCACCGAGGGGTTCTTTCTGTATTTTTTCTGTTGCCATTGGGTTACCTCCGATGCACATCTAAAAACGTAAAGACCTTTTGAATCCGTTGGAGCTGCCTTTGAAACGCAGCAGCACGCTCAAATTGAAGTGCTTCGGATGCGCGGTCCCGCCTTTCAATCAGACTCGTCTCCACCTTTTCATACGCGCCGTCAAGTAGGTTGACAATATCCGTTATGGTTTCTCCATAGGCTTCGCGCGTGATGAGTGCCGCACAAGGAGCATCACAACGCTTCACATGGTATTGGAAACAGGCACGAAATCCTGGAACCGGTGTAATTTCCCCTTCGCATGTGC
This sequence comes from Candidatus Poribacteria bacterium, assembly GCA_026702755.1. NCBI lineage: Bacteria > Candidatus Poribacteria > Candidatus Poribacteria bacterium. The sequence goes on from JAPPBX010000038.1 coordinate 40,884, forward strand.
GAACTGAGAAAATCCGCTGTAAAATATCAATCGCTTCGTCTGTCCATCGGCGACTCGACAGCGGACCGAAATATCTCGCGCCATCCGGTTGTGTTTCAGAAACCCGTTCAAGTCGTGGAAAAGCCTCTCCGACATCTATCCGAATATACCAAGATGACCGCCCATACTTCATGGCGGTGTTATAGGAAGGTTGATGCTCTTGAATCAGGCGTGACTCTAAGAAGAGTGCTTCCTGCTCTGAACGACACACCTGATAGCGCACATCTGTCGTCCATCGGATGAGTCTTTTAATTTTGCTTGGGCGTTTTTTTACCTTATGGAGGTAGGAGTGGACCCGCTTCCGTAGACATTTTGCTTTACCGATATAGAGGATCGTCCCCGAAGCCCCTCGAAAAAAGTAGACACCTGGATCCGTAGGTACATCGGCGACCATTTCTCGCGTTAGCATAGCTTAATTCACATCGTGATGTTGTTTGTTACAATTTATCCTATCATATTTTCCGAAACTATTCAATGAAAAGGTCCATCCAGTTCCTTGACACATTTTCTCCTTTCTGATAAACTCTTATCCTATCAAGGGGGAAGAAAGCATGAAACAGATATTTTGGTTTGTTATCATTGGTAGCTTGTGTATAGCGATAAATCCTCTTTCAGCGGAGTTGCTGGATGACGCAGCAGGTATCTGGCTTTTTGATGAGGGTAAAGGTGGTGTCGCAGCGGATACGTCGGGCAACGGAAACGATGGTGAGGTGAGTGGTGCGAAATGGACAGAGGGTAAGTTCGGCGGCGCGCTGGAATTTGAACCGCCTCATGTTGTGAGGGTTGAGCCTTCTGATAGCCTCAATTTCAAGGATCAGATGACTATTGCAACTTGGGTTTACATGAATAAAGGTGTTTCCGATACCGCTATTCGGCGGAATGGTTCTTATCTATTGGAAGTTCAATCTGGAGGTGAAAGGGTGCCGGGGGGTTATGTCTTCGGTATCTGGTCCGGTGGTGGGTTTACTGGCGGTGTCTGGGGTAAAACCGTCGTTGAACCTGAAAAATGGTATCACATCGTTGGACTCTACGATGGCAGTGAAATGAAACTTTATGTGGATGGTACGCTTGAGTCTGCCGTTAAGCAGGGTGGTGATGTAGATCAGGCAGGCGAACTACTTTTCGGTACCTTTGGTGGTGAAAAGTTCATCGGTAGATTGGACGAGATTGTCTTCTTTGACCGCGGCATCACGGAGGCGGAGATTGCGGCGTTGATGAAAGGTGTAGAGGCAGTCTTACCCGTTTCCCCAAACGGATTACTTACAACCACTTGGGGACGGATCAAGAGTCGCTAAGCAACTTGACACATACGCTCGCAGGTGCTATCATATAAGAAGTCGCAGATTCTTAAACATTTTATTCAGGTGGACCCCGTGGCAGACATCGAAACGAATCAACCAAGACCTATAGTGCCAGCTGCGCAGCAGAACCTGTTAACGGCTGACGATTTGGCTAAACAGCCTGAGAATGGCACGCGCTATGAACTCGTGAAAGGAGTACTCCAGAAAATGCCGCCTGCTGGATTTGAGCACGGCATCTGCGCCGCTGAAATCGGAAGCAGACTTAACGTCCATGTCAAAACGCATAAATTAGGATATGTTTGTGGTGCCGAAACAGGTTTTAGGATTGCCCAAAATCCAGATACCGTACGCGCGCCAGATGCTGCCTTCGTTTGTCAAGCGTCAATTGAACGACAAGGTATTGTCAGAGGCTATTGGGAGGGGGCTCCCGATTTGGTTGTTGAAGTCATTTCCCCCGGTGATACTTATGCCGAGGTTGCCGAAAAGGTGGAAGAATGGTTAACTGCCGGTTGTAGAATGGTGTGGGTTGTTAATCCACGTAGGGAAACGGTAGAAATCTATCGTCCCAATGTGGATTTCGCCATTTTACGAGGGACCGACACACTTGATGGCGGTGATGTTGTTGAAGGTTTCCAATGTCAGGTTCAAGACATCTTTGTGTAATCTACAACTAACGCAATGTGCTAAGATTTACGACACATTCTCTATAGGTTTCTGTTCCACTACTCTACGCGACATATTCCTTCCACTTTGCAAAGAGGTAACATCACAATGAGGCGATGGCAACCGTCACCTGTCCAGAAAGCACAATATGAGACCGAAGGCTACTTTATCCTCCGGAATCTTATCTCAAAGGATGTGGCAGCACAACTCCGCGGCGTAATCCAGAACCACATCATGCTACCCGATCCAGGGGATTTCGTCGATATCGATCCGATGGATCCGATGGAGGACTCACCGCAAGGACGTATCGCTCGCTATCGTAAACTCAGTAACTTCTGTGTCCAGTCACCGCTGATATGGCACAACGTACATGCTGCGCCAGAAGTGCTCAACATCGCACGCTATTTTCTGGGTGACGACATCATTATGAAGTTCAATAGTTGCTTCCTCAAACCGTCGCTTACAGGTAGCGCGACCCCGTGGCACCAAGACAATGGACTTTGGCGCGATGGCGAAACGGAGCCTTTCAACTTCTGGATACCGCTTGAACCCGCAACTCGGAAAAATGGATGCATGCAGTTTATTCCTGGTAGCCACAAAACAGAGATCGTTGAACACGTCTTGTATTCCGATAGCATACACGGCGAACTACCACGCGAAACTGTTCAGGGGATGATCGAAAAGCACGGCGTGCATCATATTGAATTGGATACCGGAGATGTTGTCATCTGGCACAGCAGTATGTGGCACTACAGTCCGCCAAACAAGAGCGAAAAGAGCCGTATTGCTGTCGCCGGGGTCTATACAAACCCAGAAATTGTCAAAACAAGCAAACGCTTCTGGCACAATTTCAGGTGGGTGATGAAGGAGGGTTCTGTCTGCACACAATTTCCACCGGAAATCGTCGAGATGAAAATCGAAAACCCCCAGAAACCGAAGCCGTTCCCATCTGCTGAGGACTACTAACAGATGTCATTGAAGAGACCAAATATCGTTGTTTATGTATCTGAAATTTGGCTTTCAGCGCGGAGATGCGTCCAACACTTGAAAAGATGCGCACCGATGTCCGACACTGGATGCACTCGCAAGCCGATGAAGGGAGACCTGAAACATGCAATCTAAACTGATAAACAATCGCCTCATAAATTTTGGGGGACACGTGCAGTTTTCGTGTCCGGTTAATTCAGTATGCTTTTTAGTTCTATTGGCGGCTGTCGTTTTCTTATGCCTTGCTTGCGACAACGCAGAGCGTGCAACAAACATTATAACAGCACCCGAGGACGCAGCCGAGCAACTCCCGCCCGGTGAAGGGTTAGATATCGGGGCACTCGCCCCTGAATTCACGCTTCCAGATGGCGATGGGAAATCCCGTAGTCTGTCGGAATACCGCGGACAGAAGTTGGTTATTGTCTTCTATCGCACTGGCACGTGAGGCACCTGTCAAGCGCAACTCGGTGAGTTGCAAGACGGTTATGGAGACATTCAAGCTGAAGGTGCCGAACTGATTGCCATCAGTGCCGATCCGCTGGCTATTGTTAGTTCAGTACAAGAGAAGCTTCAAATCACCTATCTCTTACTCGCGGATGAAGACACGAAGACGATCGCTGACTATAATGTCGTTGATCCAAGTGAAATCGAGGTCGCACGTCCAGCGACCTATATTATTGATCAGGATGGGCGTGTCGCGTGGAAATACCTTGACGCGAAGAGCGGTAAACGCATCGGACCTGATCCGATTGTCGCACAGTTAAATAAATTTTAATAAGATAAGGACTTACGCAATTTGCTGGTGAGTACCTACGGCCCGCACGCCGCTGGCGAGGTTTTAAACCTCGCCAGCAAGGGGTGCTGCGTAAGTCCTGAAGATAAGGAGTCCTTTGAGATGATTGATGTCTGCTTTTTTGCTGACGAGGTCTCTAAGACCGATTTTGAGGAAGCCATTAAACTCGGTGTTGAAGCCGGTGCGAATACCGTCGAAATACGCGGCGGTGTTTGGGGCAAACATGTAACTGAAATTGACGATGACGATGTTCAACGTGCCCAGGATGTGCTCAGCGCTTATAACGTCCGGGTCGCCAGTATCGGGTCTCCGTTTGGGAAGTGCTCGATTGACGAGCCACAGGAGTATGAGCAACACCGGAAGCACTTTGATCGAATGGTTACATTGGCACACGCTTTTGATACCGAAGTGATTCGCGGGTTTACGTTTTGGAATCCAAATCGGCGCATTAAAGGGGCACCGCGTCCAAACATTAACGACTACATGGAGCGCATCGTCGAAAAACTCTCGCTTGTCGTTCCGATTGCGGAGAGCGCGGACGTTACGCTCTGCTTTGAAAATGAGAGTGCGTGTTTGGCTGGAACCTGCGAAGAGACGCGTGCGGTCATCAATGCGCTCGGAAATAGTCCTGCACTCACCTCTTGTTGGGATGTCAATAACGGGTTACATTGTGGTGAAAATCCGTTGCCGGACGGATATGTGCATATTAAAGGACTTGTGCGGCATCTGCATATAAAACCCAATGCGGAGAAAAACCTCAATCCAATCGGTGATACGGATTTGCACTACGAGCAGCTGCTGGAAACGTTAGCTGCCGACGGATTCACTGGCGCAGCGAGTATTGAACATTGGGGACAACCGCAAGATATGTTAAAAGGCGTGCGGCAACTGCGTGCTTTAGTTGATGCTATGTAGTTGTTTATTGGTAAAGGAGAACAGAATGCAATTGAAGCCGGATGCACCACAATTGACTTGGCAGGGAGCTGTCTCCCTTCAAAAAACCGAAGATGGAATAATGCCGTGGCGGACACCGCATTCGTCGCATGTACTATTCCCGGAGCCGTTACTGGAACGCTCAGCGATGCCAGCAGGTGTTCGCATCAGTTTTCGGAGCAACACAACGCGGGTTTCGGGTAACATCACACCGCAGAAGGAAAGCGGCATGCTGGATCTCTGTTGTGATGGTGAAGTCATAGCATCGCTTGACTTGGCACAAAAGGACACCTTCGCTTTTGAAAATCTGCCCGATGGGGAAAAATTAATTGAGTTGTGGCTGCCGCAATTCGGAAGGTTTCAACTCCGCAGCTTGGAGATAGATGATGGCGCGACACTCAATGCGTTCACCGATACGAGACCGCGATGGGTGACTTATGGGAGTTCTATCACGCAGTGCCGAACGGCGGCATCGCCGACACAGACGTGGCCCGCAATCGTTGCCCGTACACACGGGCTGAATTTGACCTGTTTGGGTTATGGCGGACAGTGCCATCTCGATGCAATGGTGGCACGGATGATCCGAGATCTGCCCGCTAATTACATTTCAATGTGTCTCGGTATCAACATCCAAGGTGCATCCAGTTTGGGACCGCGAGCGTTTCGTCCTGCGATTATCGGAGCGGTTCAGATTGTCCGTGAGAAGCATCCAGATATCCCGATTGCGCTGATGTCGCCTATTTGTTGCCCACCGAGGGAGGAGAATCCAAACACTGTAGGATTTCATCTCAAACGGATGCGTGAAGAGGTGCAAGCCGCGGCCGAGGCACTTCAAACACACGGTGATCAGCATGTCCATTACGTTGATGGGTTGCGTGTCTTTGGTGCTGACTATGTTCACCTACTCCCGGACGACCTACATCCAGACGCTGAAGGTTACCGAGTTATGGGCAAGAATTTCGTCGCTGAAGTCGCCGAGAAGTTTTTTGTATAAATTCATCCCACGCAGCCGCTGGCGAGGTTTGAAACCTCGCCAGCAAAGTATATAGCTATCTATCGGACTTTCAGTTTCGACCAAGTGGTTGCTAACTTACCTTTTGATGAGACCTCTAATGCAACCTCCCAGCCGCTTTCCATAAGGAGTTGGATGTCCTCTTCCTCTAACGCCACGCCTTGTTTCGTGACAAAGACCTCATCTAATCCACCCTTAAGGTTTTCACTTCCCCATCCACCGAATTTCAGAGCAGCAGGATTGTCCATCGTCGCGCCGACGTTTCTCTCGGTTTCCTTTTCTCCATTCACGTACAACGAGATAACCCCTTTCTTACGGACAGCGACGGTGTGATGCCAACCCTTTCCAACGATGTCAGTTTTACCGTCGTCGATGTGGTTGCCACCACCCTCGAAAATAAAGAAGCCAGTATCTCTATCAATGCTTGAACTCATCGCCCAAAATCCTGCGCCGCCGTTCCGTTTGATGACGACATACGCATCCTTGTTTTCTGAGTTCATCCAGCACCCAACGGTGAAATCGTCGTCTTCAAAGTTAAAGAGATCGTTATGTTCAATGGTGACAAACTTTGGGGTTCCATCAAATTCCAATGCTTTGCCGAACTTCCCATCTATCCATTTGGGGCCGTCAAATTCGCCATCGTTTCCGTTGTCGGTGAGGTCGCCGACAACTTTTCCTTTACCTTCATCGAAGAGCCACACACCAGCAAAATCGTCAAGATTGATTTCAGCAGTGCCGAGCGAGACGATGATGAAACTGAGGCAAATACTGAAAAATATCGCGAATCCACCGAATTTCATTTTATCCTCCTATTTCTACAGCGTTTCCTGTCTCTGCAGAAGCGTAAATCCCGTCGGTTATTTTCTGAACAACAAGTGCGTTTTCCAAACTCGTTAAAGGTTGCCGATTTTCGCGTATACCGGCAGCGAAATCAGATAACGGTGTGCTGTGTTGAGGTTCCGGTGCCTCGCCTGCTTCCGCGAGCGTTACGGACTCTACACCGCCTTCTGTTGTTGTGCGGTTATAGATAACGTTTTCCGATTTATCATTACCCATGGTCAACTTGAGTGAGCCTTCTGTGCCGATAATTTCCCAACCTTCGTGGGTATGCATCGTCATGAACTCACCGCGTTCCACGCTGAGCACAATACCTCCTTCACAGCGAACGAGCGCAGTGTAATGCGTTTCAGCATCGGAACCGGGAGCGATATGCGATTGGAATACCTGCGGCACCGTCCACGTCTGGGCAAATACAGTCTCCGGTTTGAGCTGCCATCCTGTGATACCGAGCAGATAGTCAAGGTCGTAGCATCCCCAGTTGACAAGGATACCCCCACCGTTGAGAGCCTTGATCAACCGCCAAGCAGGACGCGGTGTGTCCGGTTCCTTCCCTGCGCCTCTGATGGCGCGGCAGTGGACACTGCGGAGTTCTCCCAAACCACCTGACGTAATGAGTTGCGTCGCAAGCTGCGCGGCTGCCCTGAAACGATTGCGTGAAGAACAACATCCTGAAATTAAATCACCCCGCGCCGCGATGAGTTGTTCGACTTCAGCAGCGTTCATCGCGATCGGTTTTTCAATTAGGACGTGCTTGCCTCTTTCAAAGGCGCGCAAGGCGACCTCTGTCCGATACTGCGTCGGAAACGCAAGGACAACTGCCTCAACCTCATCATCGTTGAGTAGATCGAGGTCGTTGCTATACATTTTGGGTGGGTTGAAGCGTTCAGCGGCGTTTGTTCTGTTTGCTTCGATCAAGTCTGCTGCGGCAACTAACGCAATGTGTGGTGCCTCCGATGCGATACTGAGATGTCTGCTTCCGATGACACCACACCCAATCACACCTACTTTTAAGGGTTCCATAATATAATTAAGGGTCCTTTCTCTATGGTGAAGTCTGGGTGGTAGGAATAACACTGGGTCACTGTCGCCAATTGGACATTGATCCCAAACTTGTCCATTAGTATGGCATGAAGGAAAATTGATGTCAAGAAAATTCCGAGAGGTATTTCTCGCAAAAAATCAGAGATAATTTGCTTTTTCCCTGAAAATATTGTATAATTTGTAGTTGTATATAGACTTTATCGTTGTTTAATTTTACTAACTTATAGTAAAATTGCCCTGTTGTAACCTAAACGAAGTTAGTCATTTTGGACTTGAGAGATTTAAGAGTTGACTTTTTTCATCAAAAGGGCAGTATTTGTAGAGACTTTCCTCAAATCTAATAGTGGGATAAACATGTTGAACAAACCTATAGGTGTGAACACCGAAAAAGAGTTCTTGCGTGTGCCTCAGGGTGCCGATGTGTGCGGCGGTGCGGCATTACAGGTTCGTCTTCTGCTTGCTTGCTTCCTGATTATCTGTTTAACCAACGCGATTTACCCCCCCCTTCTACTTATTTTATGTTAAGTAAAATGTTCATACGACAGTGTTTTCAGTTATTGTCGTTCTGTTTTCATCCCCGTGAGTGCTTCGTTTGGTCTGAAGTGTCTCAAGATGGGCTATCTTTGTTGTCGCGATTACAAAGTACATTCTGCAATCGTCTAAACTCTATTAAAAATAAGTCAACTTTCTATCTAAAAAGTTGAATGGATGAACAAGCTCCCACAATTAAACTATTGTAGGGGCTAATATATGAGGTGAAAAAATTATGAAAAAGCAACTGATTGGTTTTATTTTTCTATTTTTTGGTTGCTTATTGATGCCATTCGTGGCAAAGGCAGACTTCGACATTGACCTATCGAGATCTCATTATCCCCGGACCATCACCCCCGCTGCAAGCATGACATTTACTGTTAAAGTTCAGGAAGATGGGCGTCCAGTGTCAGGTCAAACAGTGACATTTAGCGTGACACCGAACGCTGAACTTACGGCCGATGAGTTTGCGTCGTTAAGTCCAACAAGCGCGACAACTGATAGCAACGGAGAGGCACAAACGACGCTATCACTCACGGGTGATACATCAGCCCATCAGTATGTAGTCAGAGCGACACTTGACAACGGCCAAAGTGATACTAAGTCGGTACCAGTTGGTGTTGCGTCAGGTGGGGCCGAGCTAAGTTTGGCCATAAATAATCTGCGCACCTACCATCCTGGTGAATCGGCTGGATTTACTTTTTGGCTCCATAAAGGTGTGACAGGCGTACCAGGTAAAACAGTGACGTTTAGTGTGAGTCCAAACGATGGGACTGCGTCGTTGAGTACCACAAGCGCGACAACCGATAGCAATGGAGAGGCCCGGACGAAATTGATATTGGGGAGTAATGCCTCAGGGAGCTACAATGTTACTGCGACATTGGACGATGGTAAATCTGTAAGCAACGGAATTCCGTCAGTTTATAACTCAACATTACCATCAGGTTTTATCCTCGCCATGCGTATTGATGATGGTGCTTTTCTTCTCAATCCAGGTGGGAACAGAACGTTTACTGCTATTGTACAGGATAATGGATATATATCAGGTCAAACGGTGACGTTTAGTGTGAGTCCGAACGATGGGACTGTGTCGCTGAGTTCTACGACAGGAACAACCAATAGCAACGGAGAGGCGAGTACCTCGTTGATTACGGGGAGTGGTTCCTCCGGAACGTACACAGTCACAGCGACGTTGGCCAATGGTCAATCTGTAAGTGGAACTGCGACAATTGGTGGATCATCATCGCCGCCACCAACCGATCCGAACCCAGATCCCCCACCGGAAGTCATACAGATTCCGCAGGAACAGCGGGCTACCCCTGAAGGTCCGACGGGTAATACAGGTGTCCCTGCAGGTCCAACGGGTAATACACCAGCACAGCAAGCTGCCCCTGAAAGTTCAACCGGTAATACATCCCCTGCCTCTACAGGTCCAACGGGTAATACACAAGGAACCCCGCCTTCGGTTTTAGTTGTTTCAATACCGACCCTAAGCAAAACAGTATTAGATTCAGGTGAATCTTTTACAATTTCTGTTACTGTTGAAAATACAAGTGAAAGTTTATCACCTGAGACAATACTGAGATATTATCGCAGTTCTGATATTAGCATGAGTGGGACAGAAGTTGGTAAAAATACCGTGAGTCCAATCGCAGCAATGGGCACAAGCGATGTGAGCATCTCACTCACCGCACCAGATGCACCCGGCACCTATCTTTACTATGCGTGTATAAGTAGCGTTACAGGCGGGAGCAATACGGGTAACACTTGCACACCTAACTCTGTCCAGCTCACGGTGCGCGGAGAGTCACAAGACACGTCAGAGCCACAAGGCACGTCTAAGTACGATGTCAACGGAGATGGCGCGGTTGACATTGAGGACGCAGCTTTGGTCGCTGGTGCATTTGGGACGAGTACGGCTAAATACGATGTTGATGGGAACGGTCTTGTTGATGTCGCGGATCTCCTCCTCATCATAACAAATCGTCAAGAGGCAGCCAGCGCGCCGTCTGTAGTTGGGATGAAATTCACCGCTACGCAGATGGACCGCATCCAGGTGCAGGTTGCGTTGTTGGCTTCAACAAATGATCGGTCGCTTGCGGCGATGCAAACGTTGGCGTATCTCCGGAGTCTGATTGCGGTGGCACGTCCAGAGAAGACGCAGCTCCTCGCCAACTATCCAAATCCGTTTAACCCCGAGACGTGGATCCCTTATCGGTTGGCAGCGGCAGCGAATGTCACACTCACCATCTACGACATAAACGGACAAGTCGTTCGGACGTTAGCACTCGGACATCAGGCTGCGGGAATATATCAGACGCGGAACCGTGCGGCGTATTGGGATGGGAGAAACGCGTTCGGTGAACCCGTAGCAAGTGGTGTGTATTTCTATATGCTCACAGCGGGTGAGTTCACTGCCACGCGCCGGATGGTCATTCTGAAGTAGAAATGTGTTTGAGGAAGGATGGAAGTAAATAGATTGGCTCATGTAAAAATTTTGTGCGAATGAAAAGTAAAACCCGTGTGGTCACTGCTTTCATTAAAAACAATAGCACATACTTTTTGCATGAGCCGAAATTGCGTAAGTTCTATAATGAAAAAAATGGGTGGATATATGGGAATCCGCCCCGTCAGAGAAAGCGCGTTGTTTTAGAACGAAGATTTGATTTGCGCCCAATGAATCGCGAGTTTACCTTGCGGTTGTACTGGGAGCCCTTCCGCTTCAAAAATTTGTTCGACTTCGTCCGCTGAGAGGGCTTTACTGTAAATCATAACCTCGTCGATGATGCCAACGAAACCACCATCACCTGCTTTACCGATTTCAGTTTCTGAGCCGCCAGTTGTCATGGGACCGTTGTAGTTCTGCTCTTTCTCTAATTCGCCATCGACATAGAGTTGCATTTTTTTCTTATTGACGACCCCTACCATGTGGTGCCATTCACCTTTTTTGAAGGCTGCGGCACCAAAACCGCCATCGCCTTGCCATCCCGGTGTGACAATAAATTCCATTTCTTGTCCGGCGTTTCTGCCGTCAAACCGCAATGCCCAACCGTTAACATCACGTTGTGCAACAATCGTCCCACAGCATCCGGCAACAACACCCTTGACAGGACTGTCACTATCGGGATTCACCCAAGCGACAACACTCATCTCTTCCGCACCGGCAAATTCCAGTGAAGCGGTGCCCGGAATATGGACGAAATTCTCGCCATTAAACTCAAGGGCTTTTCCGACCTTGCCGGGAACTGATTTTGGGTTTCCATCGAGTTCACCATCGTTGTCGCCTAAAACGTCCTCGACACCCTCATCAAAGGGCCAGTAGCTCACCACACCGTCTAACGGAAGTTGTGCGTCCGTTAAAGGAATTGCGACAAAAAGGCACGCAATGAACAGAATTAGTATTGATATTCTTAGGAACATGTAATTTGTCTCCTTATGTTTTAGGTATAAAAAAAATGGCAGGCAAGGAACAAACCACCTCGCCTGCCGATTGAATTAGTATTGTTGTTTAACGTTTGCCCAAGTAGTTGAGAGTTTGCCCTCAGGTTCGACTGGTGTCAAAAGCAACGCGGAAAGTCCTTTGTCCATCATCATCTGAATCTCATCGGCAGTTAGTGCAACGTTGAAGATAGCAACTTCGTCAATAATTGCGTCGCCGAATCTACCATCACAACAGGTGTCCCTACCGATGAATAGCGGTCCATCGTCAGCATCAATTGGATCGGTATTGATTTCCATTGTGCTCTCTGCCACACCGTCGATGTAGATATTCCACTCACCGGTAGCACTGTCGAAAGTGGTGGTATAGAGATGCCAATCGGTGATGTCGGTTGGTCCGACTTCACCGTCACGCCAGCTACCGGGTTTATTCCAGCAGCCGCTGTTACAAATTGGCCACGAGACGTTTTTGGTGCCTGCGTTGGGATGGATGATATACGCATTCCGTTTTTCGACCATCCAACCGTGCTGATTCCAGTCATCTGTCATGCTTTTAACCCAGAGTGAAACGGTAATAGCATCGGTCGGATTTACGTGTGCTGGGACTTCAACGTAGGCACTTGAGCCATTGAGTTCCAACCCCGAACCGAACACGCCACTCACCCATACTGGATCACCTACCAACGCGGCATCAAGCGCGCTGCTGGAAGAATCTACAGCAACGTCGCCGCTGCCTTCGTCGAACAACCAGAGACCTGTGAGTGTGTCTATCCCAAGTTGTGCGGGAGCAGGAGTGACGAACAGACAGACGCTCAAGATTAAACTGAAGCCTACAAAGGTTAATTGTGTTATAAGTTTCATGAAGATCTCCTAATATCTTTAGATATTTGCGTCTACAAACCGAATTTAACATGTTTGTGAGACGTGTTTAAGCCTAAGTCTGAATTATCATGCCACGAAATTGAACGCGTGTCAATCAAATTTTTGGGCGGTAAAAGTGGTTAGCGGTTGCTAAATCTGCCCCATTTCGTGCAATTTGGCATAAAGTATGCCCAATTTAGGGCAGTGCTTTCTGGACATTCTACCAGAACTCCGATGGGTTGGATATTATTTAGGTAGGCATGAAATTTGCTACGTTTTCAAAGTGAACGTCCCTTTGGATTTTACTATAGAGCTATTTCAGGACTATTTAGTTTTATAGTTTGGAAACCTATTTTCAATGCAAATCCTTGCTACCAATACGCGGGGGGCCCCTTGTAGCATAGGCTGTTAGCCTGTGCATCAATTGACACAACCTAACAGGATACGCTACAAAAGAGAAAACTAAACGAATCTGAGGACTATTTGGTTTTCGGTTGACATAAATTATTAGGGCGTGATATTATATAGGATAAGACGAAGCGTGTAGACTTCAGTTTATAGTTCTTGAACAGATATTGCACGACCTAAAGCGAAGGGCATTGTTTGCAAGCCCAATTTAATGATGTAAGAAGGAGGCTGGCGTACATTCCACACCAAAAGGAGTGGGGTTCGACGCTGTGAAATCTGATGAAACTGAGAGAGCAGATATTATCTATTTTGGTAATCATGCTACTGCTTGCCGCTGCACCGTTCGCGCTTGCACAAAGAACATGGGAGACGGTAAGTGAATCCAAGTGGCAGGCTACCTTTTCCGATGTCTTTTTTGTAGATGCACAACACGGATGGATTGTCGGCAGTAAGGCAACAATTTTACATACCACTGATGGTGGGCAGACCTGGAATCAGCAACCCCTACCACTTGATGCTGAACTAAAGAAAGTCCGCTTTATCAACCCTCAAATTGGCTGGGCTGTTGGTGAAAATGGCACGGTACTAAAGACCACCGATGGTGGGCAAACGTGGATGAAAAAGAATACAGGCACCCGCACCGCACTGTTAGCAGTTTCTTTCGTTGATGAGCAGCATGGCTGGGCAAGTGGAGATGGTGGATTCATCATCAGTACGAAAAACGGTGGCACAACATGGGCACAACAGACGATTGACACCAATAACACCATTGAAGGTATCCACTTTGTGAGTCCACAGATCGGTTGGGCGGCGGGTGGTGGTGGAACACTCCTTCATACCAACGACGGTGGACAGACATGGGGATTCCAGACAAGTGCAACGGTCAACACACTGGATGCCATCTTCATGCTCAGTGATAAAGCAGGATGGGCGGTTGGTGCCGGTGGTGCGGTTGTCGCAACGGTTGACGGTGCCAGTTGGAAAGTGCAAGAGAGCAGCGTCCCGAATTCTAACGGCATGCCTGAACCCGTTTGGGATGTCCACTTTGCTGATGAAAACGTCGGTATCGCCGCTGCGGAATTCGGTGTAATTCTCCGCACAACTGATGGTGGCAAAACGTGGGCACCGCTTGAAACGCGTCCCGTTGCTGCGCGTCTTCAAGGTGTGCACATGATGAGCACAACCGAAGCGTGGATCGTCGGCGATAAGGCAACCATCCTGCACACGGTTGATGGCGGGGACACTTGGGAGGTTATTTCGAGTGCAAGCGAGCTTCGAGCGGTCCATTTTCACAATGATAAACTCGGTTGGGCAGTCGGTGAGGCGGGAAGCGTCTTACATACCAGTGACGGCGGTGAAACATGGAAACCTCAAGATAGTGGAAACGTCTTTGACCTTTACGGGGTCGGGTTTATTAATGAAAACGTAGGTTATGTCGTCGGGACCAACGCTGCATTGGCTGAAACCTTAGACGGTGGCAAAACTTGGGGAGACCTCAGCGATCCGGGGGATGAAGGCCACGGCACAGCGGAACGAATTAAGTTTGAAGGGGACCTGAGTTTTCTAAGTGCCATGGGTTCCTACGCCATGAGTTTTGGGAGTCCTACACACGCGTGGGCGGTCGGTGAAATGGCGAGGGTTATGCACACGATTGATGGCGGTCAAACTTGGCGGAATCAAGATGGTGCCGCTATGTTCGTTAATCTGTATGGTGCTCATTTCATCAATGAAAATGTAGGTTGGGTTGTCGGAGACGCTGGCACTATCTCGAAAACTATGGATGGCGGGCTAACTTGGACACCTACTTCGCAAGGACCAACGTGGAACGATGTTCACGCTATAGATGAACAGACGGCATGGGTGGCAGGCGAACAAGGGGCTATTATGGCGACAAAGGATGGCGGTGTAACATGGATTGACCAAACAGTCCCGACACAAGCCAATCTCAATGCTATTTTATTCCGGGATGCTAACGAAGGTTGGGCAGTTGGGGAAGGTGGAACCATTCTTTACACATCCGATGGTGGTGTAACATGGTTGATACAGGAATCGCCGACGATGAGTAATCTGCGAGATCTCGTCCAAACGCCAAGTGGTCAGCTCTGGGCAATTGGAGATGCCACAACCATTATCCGCTATTAGGGACTATCTACATAACAGGGTGAGCGGGTTCCTATATCCGCTCATCTTCAATTTCATTTGCGTATAGGAGGACACAACTGCAATGAGTCTACTACGGTTCTGTCACTTTATCTGTGCCGGAACCTTTCTATTCTTTCTCATAAATCTCTCCGCTGTAGCACAAGAACCGCAGGTTTTGACCTTAGAGAAAAGTATTGAGATTGCTAAAAAGAACAATCTTGACATTCAGACTGCTGAACAGAACCTTAAAGCTGCTGAGGCACAAGTTCGCACAGCACGCGCAGGACTCTTGCCAAGAATTACAGCGAACGGTAATTACACCTATTTTAAAGATATACAAAAATCGGTCATTCAAGCCGAGGGCGGGTTTGGTTTCCCAATGCCGAACGGAGAAATGGACGGGATGCCACCGCCGAGTGCCGATAATGAGTCTGACTTAATTGAATTGGAATTTGGTGCCCATCACAATGTTCAAGGAACTGTGAATTTAACACAACCTGTCTTCGCGTGGGGACGCTACTACTACGGTTATCAAGCCGCGAAACTCAACTATCAGGCAATGCAGCGTGGTGTTGATGCTGCTTATAATCAGCTCCGCTTAGACGTATCTGAAGCGTTTTATGGTGCATTGGTTGCTCAGGAATTTGTCAGAGTCGCGCAGCAAACCGTCGCGTTGGTTGAAAAACAACTTGGCATCGCGGAGGCATCGCTGGATGCTGGGGCTGCGACTAACTTTGATGTGCTTCGTGCCAAAGTCCAACTTGCAAACGCTAAATCACAACTCATTCGTGCAGAGAACGGGGTCCAAACCGCTAAAAACGCCTATAAGACAGTCCTTAACGTTCCGCTCGCCGAGGACATATCGGTTGAAGGGACACTTGAAATTCCAGACAACGATAAAATACTGGTGTTAGACCTTGACGGACTCATACAACAAGCACTTGAGAACCGTCCTGAAATGCACCGCACGCAATTCAGCGAGCATGCCGCCCAAAAACAGATTGACATTGCCAAAACGCGAAGTCGTCCAGACCTCGCTCTCTTCTCAAACTATCAAATTTCACAGAATGAAAGACTTACCGAAATGAATAGAATTTGGAGTGTCGGTTTCCAAATTAACATCCCAATTTTCGATGGGTTTGCAGCGGGTGCGGCTGTCCAACAGAGTGAGTCTGCTTTAAAACAGGTTCAGTTAGGGGGCGATCAAGTCAAAATTGGTGTTGAATTTGAGGTGCGTGTCGCCTATCTGAATCTTCGGGGTGCGCAGGCTCTTATTGATGTCCAACGTGAAGCCGTTGTCCAAGCACGAGAGAGCGTACGCATTGCCAATCTCCAATTTCAGAACGGGATCATTACGACGGTCGCATTGACCGACACGCAAATCGCACTCGCCCAAGCGGAAGTTAACCGCCTGCAAGCACATCACGATTATGTCGTCGGTTTAGCGAGACTGGAAAAAGCGATCGGACAAGTGCTCCAATAAACATTTGGATTTTATAATCTCAAAAAATGAAACACAGATCCTTGGAATCTAAAGCAAACACAAATTTGGGTCTATTTCCAGATATAAATGTTCCTACAACGTCGGTTGAAGGGAGAAAATAAATTGAAGAAAGTACTGATTGTCATTGTCATAGTATTAGCGATAGCAGCGATTATTGCTATGCCTCGGTTCCTGAAACGTGAAAAGCCTGAAACCCCGCAAACTGCAACCACGGTGCTTAAACCGGTAGAAGTTATAAAAGCAAAGCGGGGAGAGATTCGTTCGGAACTTGAATTGTCTGGGACGATTCAAGCGGAGTCACAAATTAGCGTCTTCCCTAAAATAGCCGGTCGTCTCGTTGTCTTAACTGTGGATGAAGGGGACAGTGTAGAAAAAGGAGCATCGCTTGCGACTGTAGAGCATGAGGAGTTAGAGCTCGCGGTGCAACAAGCGGAAGCAGCACTCGAAGCAGCAGAGACCGCTTATTCACAGGTAAAACAGCTTGCGAAAGTGCGGGTGCGCTCAGAGATCGCGCAAGCAAGAGCGCGGCTCCACGCTGCAGAGATCGCTCTACAACAGGTCGTCGATCTCTCTGAAATCCGGGCAGTCACGCAGATAGAGCAAGCGCAAGCGGCGTTGGAGTCTCTCGTTGCGAATCTTCAGAAAATTAAGAGCGGTGCCCGTGACGAAGATCGGCGGCAGGCACAAGCAGGCTTGAGTCAAGCCGATGCGAATCTTACGAATGCCAGAAGCAATCATGAGCGGATGCTACAACTCTTTCAGAATGGAGCGATTAGCCAACAATCGCTTGAAGGTGCGAAGACGCAGTTAGATATTGCTGTCGCGCAGCATAAGATTGCTACGGAGCAACTTCAGCTGATTGATAACGGCGCACGTGCTGAAGACATCCAAGCAATGGAGGCACAGGTTCAGCAAGCGGAAGCCTCTTTGCGGTTGGCACAGACACAAGCCTCGACAAGAACTTGGGAGAAAGACATTGAACTCGCAAATTCTCAGGTCGAAACGGCACGGGCTGTGCTGACCTCCGCTGAAGCGTTAGAGACTGCAAAAAGTTGGGAAGCAGAGATTACATCGGCGAAAACGGCTCGCACGCAGGCGGACATCGCCCTCAAGCTTGCTCAGAAACGCCTGAGAGATGCCACCATTCACGCCCCGATTTCTGGTGTTATCTCTAAACGCCATCTTGATTTAGGAGGCATGGCACTTCCAGCAGCACCGCTTTTCGAGATTGTTAATATTGATACTGTCAAAGCCACTGTTGATGTGATTGAAGCACACTTGAACCAATTGGCACTCAATCAGCAGGCACTAATAGAGGTTGATGGTATAAGTATCCAGATGTCCGGTCGTGTTGTCTTTATCAGTCCGACTTTGATGCCAGCCCGTCGCACAGCGACTGCTGAAATCGGGATTGACAATCCAGACGGAACTCTTAAACCGGGGATGTTCGCGAAAGTTACCATCCCTGTCAAGGTCCATGAGGATGCGATTCTCATCTCGCGTGCTTCTCTCATTGAGGATGCTGACACAAAGACGCAGAACGTTTTCGTTATTGAAAACGGAATAAGTCAACGTCGTGCTGTGGAAATAGGGCTTTTACGTGATGGGGAGGCTGAAGTTCTCAACGGACTTGCTGAGGGTGAAGCCGTCGTCGTTGCTGGACAACATTCTCTGAAACAGGGAGAGAGCGTTAGGGTCGTCAATCCTTAGTGTTCCTATATTGGTGCTAACGAGCACCAATATAGACAGTTTTGCAAGGGCAGTTTGAGAAAGTGCTTGATAAATTAACGAAGTTAGCGTAATATGATGTAGCAAACGCGTTTTACCTTCGTGACACTGCGGATATTTCAAAGAGATGTGCCATGTCAAGCGAGTCTGGGCGAGACCTATTTTATTGGGGTTTCCGTTCTGAGTTTGAAAAAGGGGTTACCAATAGCATCACTACAGAGAATTCCTGATTGGAAAGACAGATGAAAGTTGAACAACTCTACGGTCCCAGAGTGAAATCCTTTCAGGTTCTTGAGCTGGAGTATCTTTTACAGGAGGATTCTCCTGAGCTTTTCTTTTCTTTTGG
This sequence comes from Candidatus Poribacteria bacterium, assembly GCA_026702755.1. Lineage (NCBI taxonomy): Bacteria > Candidatus Poribacteria > Candidatus Poribacteria bacterium. Next base: position 59,451 of record JAPPBX010000038.1, read on the forward strand.
TTTACAAAAGAGTGGACAGGTGATTGTCACCTGTGCGCCAGCGAGGCTCGACATCATGGGCGGCATCGCTGACTACTGCGGCGCGAATGTCTTTGAAATGACGCTCAACCGGACGGCAATTGCCGCATGTCAAGCCAGAGAGGATAGAAACCTCTGTGCTGTCACACTCCGAGCAGGGGTGCGGTTCAACCCCAACTTTCATTTATCGCTTGATAGTTTTTATACCGATGGCACTCTCAAAACGTATTCACAGGTTCAAGAACATTTCAAGGAAGAACCGGGAGCTGAGTGGGTAGGATACGTACTCGGCGCGTTTTACGTACTCCTCAAGGAACGGAAGATAGATCAATTTCCGCACGGTGCCACAATAGTTATTAAAAGTAATATTCCGGTCGGTGGTGGTGTCGCGTCCTCTGCGGCTGTTGAAGTGGCTGCGTTGATGGCAATTGATCGACTCTATGGTTTGGAGTTAAGCGCGCTGGAAATAGCGCGCCTTGCACAAATCGTTGAGAATCGGATTGTTGGTGCCCCTTGTGGTATCATGGATCAGGTGACCGTTGCTGCAGGCACGTCAACAAAGATTCTCTCGATTCTCTGTCAGCCTGACAAAATTCTTGAATCGGTCTCGTGTCCGTCAAACGTGAGTTTTGTCGGTATCTATACGAGCGTACACAGGAGCACAACGAGCACTGCCTATATTGACACGCGCACTGGGGCTTTTATGGGGTTGACGATCCTCAAGGCGGCTTTTTCATCGGAAGCTAAACTTGATTCCGCTGAAGGCGACCGTGCTGAAAAAATATCCGAGGCGTTAGCGGATAACTATCTATGCAATCTTTCTGTAGAAGTATTTCGCGAGCAGTGTGAACACTTGTTACCTGAACAGATGCATGGCGCAGAATTTCTTGAGAAGTACGGGGAAACTGTTGATACTGTTACACAGGTTGATCCACAGAAGGTATATCCTATCAGGAGCCGAGTACAGCACGCGGTTTACGAAAACGCACGTGTCAAACGATTTATTGCCGCTATAAAAAGTGCCGATAAGGATCCAGATAACATACAGGACTACCTTAGAGAAGCCGGTAGTCTTATGTACGAATCGAATGATAGTTACCGCGATCGGGCGGGGCTCGGTTCACTCGAGGTTGATGGGCTTGTCAACATTGCACGAAAGATTGGAGAGCAAGGGGGTATCTACGGTGCTAAAATTACCGGTGGCGGCGGCGGTGGCACTGTTGCCCTACTGTGTCACGGTAATGTGGAGAACTCCCTGACACAAATCCTCGCGGCTTACAAACTTGCTTGGGGAATTGATGGCGAACTCATCCGCGGTGGCACCGCTGGCGCGTTTGAGTTTGGTCATATCCTCTGGGAATTGAAAGAACTTGAACCGCCTACACATTTTTAACGAATAGTTATCAGTACTCAGGGCGGTTGCATTGCAACCTTTCGGCTTTCGGAAGGACTCTGCGGATAAATGTGCTATTTCTGTAAGAAGCATATTCAATGACCAGAAGTCCACCGATTGCTGGCGGCTGATAGCCGACTGCTGTAAAGAAAGTGAAAATGGAGCAAAACTTAGACAGGCAAGACCAGCACCGTGGAATCGGTGTCACATGGCGTGCTATACTAATCGCTATTTTCTTAATCCCACCTAACGTCTTTTGGGTTATTGAAGTTGAGTGTGTCTGGCATTCTGGGCACCCGACGACCATCTCCCTGTTCTGGAACGTCGTTCTCAACATCTTTTTCCTGATCTTGATAAATCTCTTCCTGAAGCGTGTCGCGCCGCGGTCAGCATTGACACAGGGTGAGCTGATCACTATCTACGCGATGCTCTCTATCGCGTCTGGCTTGGCTGGTCATGATACGTTAGCCTTGACAATCCCAGCACTTCCGCACGCCTTCTGGTTCGCAACAATTGAGAACGATTGGGCGGATATGTTTCACAGTTATATCCCACAACATCTCGTTGTCGCGGATAGAGAGCTTATCCGGGGATTTTACGAAGGCAACACACCCTTCTATAATGCTAAAATTGGTGGGGCATGGATAATGCCCACTTTGTGGTGGACATCGCTTATTATCGCCCTCGGCACCATCATGATTTGTGTGAATGTGCTGATTCGGAAACAGTGGACAGAACATGAGAAATTGGCGTATCCGATCATCCAACTCCCGATGGCAATTACAGAAAGAGGCGGAGCCGCGCAGCTTTTCCGAAGTCGTATTCTATGGTATGGGTTTATCATCGCTGCAGTGATAAATGTCTGGCACGGTTTAGCACACTTTTTCCCTGTCCTACCGGATTTCAGTGTTCGTCATAACGCACGGAATTGGGGCACATTTTTTACCGAAAAACCGTGGAATGCTGTCGGTGGTATTCCGGTGCCGCTCTACCCTTTTGTAATCGGCTTAGGATTTCTTTTACCACTTGATTTGTCCTTTTCTATGTGGTTTTTCTACCTCTTTGAGAAGGCACAACGGGTTTTCGGTAGTGCACTCGCAATTCCAGCACCGTTCCCGTACGGTAGTGAACAGTCCATCGGCGGTTGGATGGCGATCTTTGTGATTGCCATTCTTGTAACCCGTAGGCACATTGCAAATGTCGTGCGCACGATCTTAGGCATGCCCGGTAGCATTGATGACTCACAAGAGCCTATCCGTTATCGTACGGCACTCCTACTTATTGTTGTTTCGAGTCTCTATATCATCTGGTTCTGTCTGAAAGCGGGAATGACGCTCCCAATTATTCTCCCGTTCTTTGCCTTTTTCTCTGCCATTTCGATTGCTATCACGCGCGTTCGGGCGGAACTAGGTCCTCCCGCACATGAGATGGCAGGCATGTGTAACGCGCAACAGTTCTTAATTAATATCTTGGGGACACGCCGTATCGGACCAAATAACCTGACAGTTTTCCCTTACTTTTGGTTTTTCAGCGGACGTGGATATCGCGAACACATCATGCCGCATCAGCTCGAAGCGTTCAAGATGGCAGAACGGGCAAATATGAACACGAAACGGTTGGTACTTGCGATGATTATTGCTGTCATACTTGGATCCCTTGCATCATTTTGGGCAACGCTCAGCGAACTCTATCGTCTCGGTGGTGCAATTACAGGTGCAGGCGGTGGTATTGGACCCTCTGTTGGGCATATCGGTCAATTCGGCTGGCTTGCTGGTCTGTTCGCTTTCCCACGTGACCCAGACATCCCCGCGATGGGTTTCATGGCAGGTGGCATGGGCTTCACCTTCTTCCTCATGGTGATGCGGATGCGTTTTATTTGGTGGCCCCTCCATCCAGCGGGTTATCCTATCTCCATGACGGGTGGCGTTGGCTACTTTTGGAGTTGCTTGGTCATCAGTAGTTTTCTGAAATGGTTGGCACTCCGATTCGGAGGGCCGGGGACCTATCGGACGATGGTGCTCTTCTTCTTCGGTGTTATTCTCGGTGAATACTGTGTTGGCGCGTTCTGGAGTGTTTTAAGCGTCATCATTCGTGAACCTATCTACGACTTCGCGCCGGGGTAGAAAATTGTAAAGTGTGCTAAAATGCCTAAGGTTGACGAGGCGATCAGACAATAACTTGCAAACTTTAGCTTCACTTTTAAACTTAGAAACTCTATCTCGCCGATAATCATTTAGAATTTAATGATAAAATTTCGACTGATTTACCTCTATCTTTTAATAGCAAGTTTCATTCCGGCGATGACATGCATCGCTGCTGATGAAGGCGCGCATGCCGCCGAATTTCTCAGTCACGGTGTAGGCGCACGCGCTTTAGGAATGGGAAGCGCGTTCGTTGCTATTGCTGACGATGCAACAGCGACCTACTGGAACCCCGCCGGGCTTACCAAAGTCAAGAAGCATAGTTTCTCTGCCATGTATTCCGATACCTTTAGCACAGGGGATGGAAGTTGGTTGAGCAGGGGTTTGGTTACCTATAATTTCCTTAACTACGTCTATCAAATTGAAGATATCGGCAGTGTCGGTTTAAGCTGGATTCGGCTCGGTGTTGATGATATACCGCGCACGACCTTCATTGATGTCAACAATAACGGCTTTCTCGGCGATTTTCAGGACAAAAACGGCAACGGCATTAAAGATGAGGGTGAACCTTTTATCGACAAACCTGAAGTCGCTGAGTATTTCAACAATACCGATAACGCCCTCCTTATTTCTTATGCTCGCCAGGTCCACCCAATGGTATCTGTCGGCGGCAACCTCAAACTCCTCAACCAATCCATTTTTGAGAACAGCGGAAACGGTTTCGGGATTGACATCGGTCTGATTGCGGAACCCTACAAAGGGGTCCGAGTCGGTGCCATGTTATTGGATGCGACAGGCACGCAAGTCCGCTGGGATACTCCAGAGAAGCCGACGTTTACCCGCACGCGCCGACTCCGAATCGGCGCAGCTTACCATTTTACTGTGCCGCGCCTCGGTAAAGGGGCGATTGGGGCGGATTTTGAAACCGACCAAGCGGATCTGGAAATGGGCGGTGGCGGAGGAGGAATTGTCCCACGCATTGGCGCGGAATACTGGCTCTTCAATACCCTCGCACTCCGTGGTGGTTGGAATGGACATGGACTGTCGGCAGGTGCTGGACTCCGCTTGCGGATAAATGCTATGTCGTTTTTTGTCAACTACGCTTTCAATACCCACACCCTCGGCGGTTCACAACGCATCTCTGTCTCTGGGGAATTCTAACTTTAATCCGAGCTCTGTCCAAAGAATTATGGGGTTCGCTGTCATTTCCTCGAAAGTCATAAAGCTGCCTCTTACCTTAGCGTCATAACAATACTCACCCCGCTTAAGTCCGGTAGATGAGATTCCCAACCTCGCTGAGACTCTACCTATTGCTGAGAAAAGTTCCTCCATTTACAGTCTGTAATATTCTCTATACTCCGCCTTACCCTAATGTATTTAGTGGTTCTAAAATCTACTATAACCTAAGTTGCCACCTTTGTAGCACAATCTAGCAGTTTGCACTACAAAACCTCCGCGGATAATGGACAACCTTCGATGAAAACGGTGTCTGCATACCTAAAATCCTGTCAGTAGCAACTTGGGTTATATTTATGAGATATGCTTACAAATTTTATTTGATATCTAAGTGGAAGTAATATATAATTAAGTCATTATAGCGCATTATTAATAAATTAATTTAAATATATATTATTTGCTTATATATGATATAATACGTTTAAATAGGGTGTCTCGCTTAGATGGCAACGTAGGTTACTTGTAACTACTGTATTTTACGGCACAAATCAAGATGTATAGAAAAGGAGTTTCAAAATGCGCGTCACATGTTTGTTTTTAATAGTAACTGTTTTGCTGCAGTTTGCTTTGCAGACGCAAGCGGCTCAACCAGAGATAGGCGTAATCTATTTTCGTCCAAGTGACCGGACCGCTCCGTCGGATATAGATAGCAAAATAGATACGTTAGTCAAAGCCGCTCAGACGGCTTACTCCAACGAGATGACAGCGGACGGATACAGTGGAAAAACCTTTAAGTTTCAGAAAAATGATGATGATACGGTGAAGGTGAATCACGTAACAGGTGATCACGACAACGCACATTATTTGGAGGCAGACGGGTGGGATATTTGGGCAGAAATTACAACGGCTGGGTTCGACCAGTCGAAAAATATCTACATTGCTTTTTTGGATTTCAGCAGCGGAACTGTTGATGGTGGTTGGTGTGGCACCGGTGGTGATTATCTGGATGGCAGCCTCGGTGGTGCCGTCAATATGGCAATTGCTTCGGGTTGTTTTGACGGGAATCACGGCACTGCGATACTTGTCCACGAACTCGGACATGCTTTCGGTTTGCGCCACGATTACCGCAACCATCCGGACTACAGCATAAATTTGGTTGACAACGATCCGATGGTTACATCTGCGTGTGCGACCAAATGGTTAAGTGGTCATCCCTACTTCAACGATTATACGACCACGCCTGCTGGATCTACAACGATTAGTATAGGGACACCGAGCATATCCGGCTCCGAGGTTACTGTTACCTTCACGATAACGGATGATGATAGTCTCCATCAAGCACATTTCTTTGAGACAGTCACCGACAGTTACGGTGCTGGCTTCGATGATCTCAGTCTACTTGATTGTGAGGACTTAAGTGGTACCAGTGATACTGCTACATTCACCACGAGTGCATTGGAATCGACCACTACGTCGGTATCGATTCGGGTTATGGATGCACTCGGACGCGCCACAGAGCACCTATTCTCAGTTGATCTTTCCGATTTGTCGCAGACCTCGGGGAGTGTTAGCACACAGAGCATGAGCACACAGAGTGTAAGCACACAGAGTATTAACACGGGTGAACAACGTTCGATGGATGTGAATGGGGACGGGACAGTTGACATTAAGGATGTGAATCAAGTTGTCTCTAAATTTAACCAGACAGGGAATCTTCCAGAAGATATAAACGGAGATGGTATTGTCAATATTGTGGACATCACTTTAGTCGCTCAAGAAGCGGGTGCGAACCCGGGGGCACCTTCTATATCGCCCCGCGGTTTAGAGAACGCTCTTACGCGTGCGGAGGTGGAAAAATGGTTGCATGAGGCGCGACAGATGAACCTGAAGGATCCTGAGTTCCAGCGGGGTATCTTAGCATTGGAACAATTCCTCGTTGCGTTGATGCCGAAGAAAACGATGCTATTGCCGAACTACCCGAACCCGTTCAATCCAGAAACATGGATACCCTATCAACTCAGCGAAACCGTTGAAGTTGCGATTAGCATCTATGATGTGTCAGGTAACGTTGTCCGTTCATTGGATTTAGGGCATCAGGTACCGGGGTTCTATCATAGCCGTTCAGAGGCTGCGTATTGGGATGGTCGTAACAATCTCAATGAGCGTGTGGCTTCTGGTATCTATTTCTATCACATTCAAGCAGGAGAGTTCTCAGCAACCCGCCGCATGCTGATTCTGAAGTAATCTTTCAGCCAACCGACTGGATGTGAAGACGCAGGGGTTCCTGTGTCTTCGCATCAAACACTTACACTTTGTTTCGCCAACCAGTTTCCCATAATTACTTTCTCCTCACAAGGTTTCGTCAATCTCCAAACCGGGACTTATCACAAAGGAAATTTAGAATGCAATTCGCACGCTTATTTGTTACGGTGCTTGTTTTACTGCAGTTTGCACTCTGCCTTCTTGCAGAAGCCGTTACGACGCTTCCGCATGGTGACGCTATCTACGCTGTGGAATTTCACCCAACAGATAGTTCTCAATTTGTCAGTGCCAGTGATGATCACACTGTTAAACTGTGGAATTTACGGGAGAAACTCGTAACAACGTTCAGCGGACACACGGACAAAGTCAATGCTGTAGCATTTTCCCCTGACGGAGAAACCCTTGTCAGTGGCAGTGATGATAAGACCTTCAAATTGTGGAGTGTTCCGCAGCAGCAACACATCGCCACACTTGAACATGTTCCTATCGCCAATCGCCCGGTGTCGATCGTCACTTCTGTAGCGTTTACTCCAGACGGAAATTCACTTGGGACTGCGGGATATAAGACTGTCAAATTCTGGAATGTGAGTGACTGGACCGAGTCCGGAACACTTCAACATGATGATTGGGTGTCCGCAATAGTTTTCTCTCCAGATGGGGAACGCCTCGCTACCGTAGATGGGAAGAAAATAAAGATTTGGGATGTTTTAACTCAGACGCATACGACCACACTGACAGCCGATGCGGACTGGGTGGGTGCTATCACCTTTTCACCAGATAGCGGCACCTTTGCGGCTGCAGGCGCATCGGGGCAAATCACGTTATGGTCTGTGCCCGATTGGACCGTTCTCGGCAGAATTAACGCCTATGGTTCGGTCTCTGACCTTGCCTTTTCTCCTGATGGGAAGACGCTCGCGAGTGCGGGTAACGGTGTAAAACTTTGGTCGGTTAAGACTGGTGCAGCACTTGTCTCTTTGACAGAACACACCGGTCAAGTTATAGGAGTTGCTTACTCGTCTGACGGAACTGCCATCGTGAGTGGTGGACTTGAGGACGGAATGGTTCACTTCGTGGAGTTTGAGACATTAGAATTAGCCCAACCCGATGTCGTCCGCCTCATCTATTTTCTGCCAAGTGACCGCACTGCTCAATTGGATATAGATAGCAAGATAGAGGCATGGGTCAAAGGTGCTCAGACGTTTTTCGCCGACACGATGGAAAAACATGGATACGGTAGAAAAACCTTTACGTATGAAACGGATGAGAGTGGCAAAGCGGTGGTGCATCATATCGCAGGGGAATTCATGGATGCGTATTATGATCAGCAGGACAAGTGGATAATTTGGGACGAAATCAGAGAAGCAGGATTCGACCCGTCACAAAATATCTACATTGCATTTATGGATTTCAGCGAAGTACTTGATGGTCTTCACTGTGGTACGGGTGGTAATTGGGCTCATGGTGGTGTCGTAAATCTCATCGCCTCTGAAGAATGTTTGGATGGAGATTTTGGACTTTGGTTGGCAGTCCATGAAATCGGACACGCTTTTGGATTGCAACATGATTACCGCAACCATTCGGACCACACTGGAGATTTAATGGTTGCCGAGAATGATCTGATGGTTTCCTCTGCTTGTTCCGCTGAATGGTTAGATGCCCATCACTACTTCAACGCCGAGACACCCTTCTTCAATGAGCCTACAACGATTGAAATGTGGCCCCCTCGCGCAGTTGACCGGGCGGGAATCCGTCTCCGATTTACAATAACGGATCCTGATGGTCTTCATCAGGCACGACTCCTTTCTACAAAATTAGAGGAAGACTACTTTGCAGGTAGAGATTACTTAGAAGAGCAAGACTACTCAGATGAATACATTCTTGATTGTAAATCCTTAAGTGGCAGCAGGACCACTGCCACATTCATCATGACACAACTGGCACCGGACAATGACACTGTGGTTCTTCGGATTATAGATGTGAATGGAAACTTCACGGAGGGCAGATTTCCAATTGATACAACCTCTCTGTCGCGGTACCTGGAGGATGTGAACGGGGATGGCACAGTTAATATCCAAGATTTGGTACTGGTTGCCGGAAACTTTGGACAGACTGGTCAAAGCGTCGCGGATGTAAACGAAGACGGAGTCGTGAATATTCAAGACCTCGTTTTAGTCGCTGGGGCATTTGGTAGAGATGCGGCTGCACCTTCTGTATGGCATCGCGATCTGGAAATTATTCCGACACAGGCAGAGGTGCAGCAGTGGTTGCGTGAGGCACAGCAAGTGAACCTGACAGATCCTGCTTTCCAGCGCGGTATCTTAGCATTGGAACAACTCCTTGTTGCGTTAACACCAAAAGAGACTATACTGTTACCTAACTACCCAAATCCATTCAATCCAGAGACGTGGATCCCGTATCGACTTGCAGTGCCTGCGGATGTTACTGTGTCCATCTATTCCTCAAGTGGAAGGTTGGTTCGGACGTTAGAGTTTGGGCATCAATCAGTAGGCATTTATGAATCCCGTAGCCGTGCGGCGTATTGGGATGGCAGAAATTCGTTGGGTGAACGAGTGGCGAGTGGTGTGTATTTCTATACGTTAACAGCAGGCGACTTCACTGCGACGCGGAAGATGCTAATCCGGAAGTAACATACCTGTAAAATTTCCTTCTAATAATTTGACTTTTCATAGGTTTTATGGTATATTCCAACCAATCAAAGTTGGAGTCTTATCATAAAACATTTTGCCAAAATCCACACGACAAAAGAAGAACAAACATTAGGGGCGTTATTAAGGCTTACTGAACCTAATGGACGTTTTCGCTTGCCAACTTGATTCCAGCTACTTAGGATCGGCAATTCACTAACAAAAAGGAAATTTAAGTCTATGAAAACAGCATTTTTTTCTGTGTTGACAATTCTTTGTGTGATAACTCTATTTTTCTCTTACAACAGTTTTGCGGAAGATTCACCACAATGGCATCTGCCCGAAGGTGCTACTGCGCGTCTTGGTAAAGGTTGGTTATATGAAATTCAGTATTCACCCGATGGTACACGGTTTGCTGCTGCAGGTACCCTCGGTGTTTGGATTTATAATACCGCAACCAACAAAGAAATATCGCTCTTTCCCGGATACGGGGTTGGCGTTTCGGCATTAGCATACTCCCCCGATGGAAACATACTCGCCAGTGGAAGTGCCTACGGGAGCATCCGCTTGTGGGATACTAAAACGGGTGAGGTCTTACACACCCTTGATGAACACAACAGGAGCGTCCGCAGCCTCGTTTTCAATTCCGATGGTTCTGTACTCGCGAGTGGCAGCAGAGATGATACGATCCGTCTATGGAACCCCGACACCGGCGAACTCCTGAAAACGCTTGAGGGTCATACGGAAGGGGTCAATAGTGTCGCTTTTAGTGCTGATGATGGCACGATTATCAGTGCAAGTCGAGACGATACCATCGGTATATGGGATGTTGCTACGGGTGAACTGCAGCAAACGCTTGAAGAACATCGGGATAATGTCGCGAGTGTTGTAATCAGCCCTGATGGGGCAACCCTCGCCAGCGGTGATTTGAACGCGATTATCTACCTATGGGATACAACGACCTGGACAATCAGAGAGACGCTTCTTGGACATACGTCTCATATCTATGACCTGAAATTTAGTCCGGACGGTAGTTTTCTGGCGAGTGCAAGTGAGGATGACACCGTCCGATTGTGGGACGCTGCCACAGGCAACCCCTTAAACATGCTTTCCGATCATACTGCTGATGTCTTTGGACTTGCCTTTACGCCAGATGGATCGGTGCTTACCAGTGGCGCGTGGGATGCTTCAATACGTTCGTGGAATCCTGTAACAGGCGAACATCTGGAAACTATCACAGGGCATACGGATGCTGTCGCCAGCGTTACCTTTAGTGCTGATGGTAGGATCCTTGCCACCCGGAGTTGGGATAAAACCATCCGACTCTGGGATGCCGATACAGGTGAACTTCGGCATACCCTCATTGGGCACCAAGATGATGTTGATGTTGTTGTCTTTGCCCCTGATGGTAAAACACTCGCGAGTGGTAGCCAAGACAACACCGTCCGTTTATGGGATGCTATCACGGGTGAACACGTAAAGACGCTCAGAGGACATTATTCCTATCTGATAAGTCTTGCGTTCAGTCCGGATGGAAGTATCTTGGCGAGTGGTAGTGAGGACGACAGCATCCGTTTGTGGGATGTTGCTACAGGTCAATATATCGGAGGATTGTGGGAGCATGAAGCAGGTGTCGAAACGCTTGCGTTCAGTCCGGATGGTACTATGCTCGCCAGTGGCAGTCGTGACGATAGGATTATCTTGTGGGATATCAAAACACGTGAAGTTGTACACACTATCAGTGAACATGAGGACGATGTTTGGGCAGTTGCGTTCAGTCCGGATGGCAAAAAGCTTGCAAGTGGTGGGCGCGACAAGGTCTCCTTATGGGATGTTGCTACGGCAGAACTTCTACAGACATTTCGTAGACCCATTGCTCGCGAAGAACCGGTGGACGCACCGGAGGAATTGACAGGGGACGTGCCTACAGACCTTCCGGCAAATGCTACAAGTATTGTTTTTAGCCCTGATGCTAAAGTCCTTGTCAGTGGAAGTTACGACAGAACCATTCGGTTGTGGAACATTGCCACGGGCGAACAGCTTAGAACACTTGAAGGACATTCATATTCTATTACGAGTGTCGCTGTTAGTTCTGGTAGTACCACGATTGCGAGTGGAAGTGTTGACGGAACAGTCCTCTTATGGGCATTTCCTGACGTAATGATTGCCACCGCGATTTTGGGCGACTTGAATGGCGACGGTATGGTCAATATCCAAGATATAATGCTGATTGCAGCCAGTTTCGGGACATCTGGTGAGAACGATGCCGATCTGAACGGCGATGGTGTTGTCAACGTGCTGGATCTCGTTCTGATTGCAAATGCATTGGGGAACGCTGCGGGGGCACCTTCTGCACACGCGTTATCGGCGGCACAGGTGGAGCAGTGGTTACGTCTCGCCAAACGAGAAGCGTCACGAACGATCCAAACTTCAGACTTCCCAGATCGTTTCTCTTATGAGCGAGGGATTCTGGTGCTGGAGCAGCTTTTGAAAACGTTGGCTCCGCAAGAAACAGTGTTGCTTGCCAACTATCCGAATCCGTTTAACCCAGAGACATGGATACCGTATCAATTGGCACAGCCGGCTGATGTTAGTATTTCCATCTATTCTGCGGATGGAAAATTGGTTCGGACATTGGAATTAGGACACCAGCCAATAGGTATCTATGAATCTCGGAGCCGTGCGGCATATTGGGATGGACGTAATGCAGTAGGTGAATCCGTTGCAAGTGGTGTCTATTTTTATACGCTAACAGCAGGCGATTTCACCGCAACACGCAAGATGTTGATACGAAAGTAAGCTGTTCCAAAGCATAGAAACTTCTCAGGGGAAGGCTGCTAAGCCTTCCCCTATTTTTGTCTCTAAAAGTGCATCCATTGATGTGTAACAACGAATCAGGGCGTTTTTGTGAGAGACTGATTTTTCAGTCACTTTTGATATTTTTGTACTCAAAACATCGCACAATGGAGGAATTTAATGAATTTGGGTTTATTGTTTACTTCTGCAATTTCTGCAATAACAGAAACCGAAATGGATGCTCCCAAAATCCGAGTACACTTTGAGGATGAACCCTTCTTAACGGAACAGGAATCCAAAAACCTGAAAACTTGCACGCAAAATCTGGTAGCACTCGGAAAAGCACTGCAAACTTATGAAAAGGAACAGGGTGATTTTCCAGAGTGGCTTTCAGAACTTCATCCAAAGTTTTTGACAAATCCCAATGCATTGATCTGTCCCGCAGATGAAGAACAAGGTGTGCCAATTTTGCCCTATAACACAGACCCGAATCTTCCTGTAAGTTACAACTATGATTGCGACCCAGAATATTATCAGCGATGGCTAAAAAAAGAACGTCATGTCTATAACGACGCAAACCCGATTGTCCGATGTCCACATCATGTAAACCCCGATTCAGATTCTACATTTTTGTCAAATTTGTATGTAAACCTAAGCTTTTCCAACACCATTTATTTATCAGAAGGGGATTGGAGGAAACATCCAATAAAAATGTACGGAAGCCTTGAAGCAGCAATCGTTGGATATGAAAAAGCACTTCAACTCGTACCTGAAGACCCTGATTTTTTTTGCCTCTATTCTGAACTTATTCGTCTGTATGTTAGAGCCGAAGAAGAAAAAGATGCTAAAAACCTCATTGATCGTTTCAAATCCGTCATGAAACCGCATGATGAAAACATCATGCGGTTCCGAGACTATTGGACCTTTGTTGACCTGCTTAAGGTAATCGGAAGGCATGAGGGAGCACTCCAACTTTTACGAAATCTTGAAAAGACTGAACACGATAATCCGTTTATTCGGAGTGTCTTTAGGGAAATTGCCATGATTTATGAAGAACAAGGCAACGCTAAACAGGCAAAAGTGTATTTTCTCAAAGCCGACGCAAGATTAGGAATGATTGGAAAGTTGGCACCTGACTTCTCAGCAACAGACATTGATGGCAATCTGATTTCCCTTAAAGACTATCGCGGCAAAGTCGTATTACTCGATTTTTGGTCAACCACATGCGGACCGTGTATCGCAGAAATGCCAAATGTAAAAAAGGTTTACGACGCATATAAGGGTATGGGATTCGATGTAATAGGGGTTAACCTTGACGATGATGAAGCGAAGTTGCACGAATTTCTAAAAGTGTGTGACCTTCCTTGGCGACAAATTTTTACCGGAGAAGGATGGGAAACCCCAATTAGGAAACAGTACAACGTGCGCGGTATTCCATCGCCATGGCTTATTGATGGAGAGGGAAAAATAATATCTTATCAAGCCAGAGGAGTGGCGTTAAAAAAACTGGTTGATGAAGCAGTAAAAGAGAAATATAGTGGGATGTAAAACGACGTTTTTCTAAAGTGGTGTTTGTTCAAAAACGGTGTCCGCTCCGACCTCAATCCGAACTGGTGCTAAATAGGAGCGGATTGCTTCCGTATCCACTTTCACACCGAGTCCGGGCAGCTCCTTCACTCGAACTGTTCCGTCCGATTCAACTTGAAACGGTTTTGTTACCAGTTTCTGCGATAACTCCGAACCAGCCGCTGGATATTCTAATAGATTGAAATCGGGGTTCGTTGCAAACACGTGAATTGCAGCGGCAAGACTTAGATGGCTCTTAAACGTGTGGTTGACGTACTGAACACCGTGCTGTTCCGCCAGTTGACGCACCTGAAAGGAAGGCATAATCCCACCAATACGTCCGGCATCAATCTGTACGAATTGAATACCACCGTGGATGATGATATCCTCTGCCATTCGGTAGGTATTTGATCCTTCACCCGCTGCGATGGGAACAGATGGATTCTTTTTCGTTAGCGAACCATAAGCATCAATGGCATCGGGGGCAAGTGGTTCTTCCAACCATGTCGGTGAAAATTGTGCAAACGCCTCAGCACGCTGGTAAGCCGTTTCGTAATCAGTTCCCCAAACAACACCAGCGTCAATCATAATCTGTGCCTCTGTTCCCATGCCTTCGCGCGCCGCTTGCACAAGTGCGATGTCGTTTGCCTCGCCGAACTTACCCATCGGTCCCCATCCGAACTTTGCCGCACGATACCCTCGTTCGCGCAACCCTACGGCGATCTGATAGGTTGCGTCCGGTGTGTTGCCGAAAAGGACGGAGGCATACGGCAGTTTGGGGTGTGCTGTCGCAGGTGTATCTGACAACTCGGCCAGAAGACGATAAACCGGTTTTTCAAACTTCTGTCCGATGAGGTCCCACAGGGCAATTTCGGCACCACTATAAGCGTGCTCTATCTGTTGAATGTCCAATCCATTCCGTAGGACCTTTTCACTGAGTCGAAGTACATCGTCAGGGCTATTGAGTGTCTCATCGATTAAAGAGGTGCGAATATTAATAATATTGCCGTGCGACATCGGACAGCAATAAACGGCGAGACTTACTAACGGCGAGGCATCACATTCACCCCAACCTTCAAGCCCTGTATCCGTGCGAACTCTGACAAGGAGTGTGTCTTGGGTGCCATCTGCTGCGGTTGTGATGTTAGGCATCAGTAAATAGAACGGATCAACTGCGGTGATCTTCATTTGCTTCGGGTGTGTCCTCTTCCGGTTGCGCGTTATCTGCTCTGGAAACAATTGGAGAGACTGTAGCGTCTATTTGTTGAACTCGCTGAACCGATAGGGCGCGCGCCGCTGAGATAAGAAACCATCCAAACAAGCCGGCTCCTGCGCCGATACACATCGCTATTGCGGCACCTCTTGGTGTCGCAATCCGATCTACAGTCTCTTGGCTGAGTTCGCATGAGAGGTTCTTGATATGGTTGACAGCAACTATCCGTTTCTCACCATCTTGGATGTACTCAATAGTGGGTGCTGTGTCGCCTTCTATTTTAATATCGGTGCTTCCTGATGGTGTGTTAATCTCAATTACGTTGTCCCCTTGATCGCCTATCCAACGCGCTTTTAACCCCTTTATGCCGTCTTCATCGCGGATCGGTTCGACGCGTGTACGGTAGAGGGCACTTCCCAAGAGATTTATGGCGATGTCTTTAGATTTTGCTAAGGCGTTTCCCAACTTTTCTGAATTCACGTTTTTCTCCAATCGTTTTGATATCCGCGTCTTATGCAAGAAATACGCGGATATTCGTTTCGGTTCCTTGCCCTAATCTGATTAAGCAATTATAACGAAAATTCTTTTGAATGTCAAGACCCACTCAATCATGAGATCGGGCTATTTATGGTAGGTTTAGGATTACCTGTATATTATGGACGATGAGTTTGCGGGCACTCACAAACGGAAGAAATCCGAAGAAATATCCACGCAGAAATCTCCTATAAGATGTCTACGTATTTTCGTAATTCATCGTAAATGTTCTCATCGCCGCGTAAAAAAACTATTGACGAATCAAACATTTTGTGCAAAAATATAAAGAGCGTTATACTTGAAAGTAGACATTTATTTTCTGTATTACAAACAGAGGTTAGCCTTCTGCGAGTATCCAGCGTCACCACGCATCCATTTTGTATAACAAACATTGTGCGAAGAGGAGTTCTCACATGCAGAACGACCCAGTTTTATCAAAAGATCAAACATCTTATGAACGACAAATTCCGCTTTTTCCATTACAGGCAGTCTTGTTTCCCGGCGGATTTTTGCCACTGCACATCTTTGAACCGCGGTACCGGACGATGATTAAATTCTGCTTAGAACATGAGTCTGAATTCGGAGTCGTGCTTATCAAAGAAGGAGAAGAAACAGGCGAAACTGCTGTTCCGTGCGATGTCGGTACGGCTGTCCGAATCCTTCATGTTGAACATTTGGATGATGGTCGCATGCATATTGTCACCGCTGGTGAATACCGATTCCAGATTCTGGAAATTCAGGAACATCTCTCCTATCTCACCGGTCGGGTCCGGATGTTGGATGATTTGGAGACGGAAGTCGAATCGGTCCCGGAATCACTTACGGCACAAACCGAAGAGTTATATAAAGCTTATGAGACGTTATCGAGTCGTTTGATTTTCGCTTGGAGTCCGCCTGAAGAACAGCCGGATGATCCAAGAGAACTTGCCTACCAAGTCGGGATACGACTGCGTATTTCGCTGAAAGAAAAACAGACCTTGTTGGAGACAATTCCGTTAGAACAACTCCTCACACGCGAAATCGAAATACTGACGGACCAGAATCGGCGGATCGCCTTTCAACTGGCAGCGCAGAACAATTAAAGCGTAGCGATTGTGTTGTACGGAGTTGGTAGACTTCCTATTTAAGATGCTCGTCCCTATAACACACAATCCTATCTGCAACGCGATAACATAATGGCACTAAAAGCACCTGTTCACCAATTTACTGAGACGCAGTCAATTCAAATTACACGTCGGGATTTCCTTTACGTTAGCAATATCCTGTCGGTTTTCCGGCTATTGACGGTCCCGTTCATCTTTTACTTCATTTACAATGCCCAATGGCTATCCGCAATTATTTGTGGTGCTGTAGCCGTTATCAGCGACCTGTTAGATGGGTTCTTCGCTCGGCATTTAAAACAGCACACGCAGCTCGGTTATATATTAGATCCAGTTGCGGACAAGCTTGCACTAACGGCTGGAATTTTTGCGCTTGTGCTATCAAAGACCGATTTTCCTAAATGGGCGTTCGCTATTATTGTTGTTCGTGATGTCTCAATTGTGCTCGGCAATGTTGTTTTAGCGTATAAGGCGAAAATGATCACTCGCTCTAACCTGTGGGGCAAATGTACCAGTTTCTTTCTGTCGATTGTTGTGATGTTTTATCTGCTTCGACCGATAGTAGCGCGCTTACCCGCCAAGATTGAATTTTACAGTCTTTGCTTGGCGTTGGTATTTGTTTTTATCTCAACTGTGAGTTATGCGCACCACATGTTCCGCGTGTTAGAAACACAGAGTCGCTAATAATCCCGAATGGAACTTCGGAAAGACTTAGTAACAGTGCTCCGCATACCTTGGGACGCTGTTTTCATATCTGCATGAATGAGGAAGCACCCTGATGGCTTACAAAGAACTCGCAATGAGGAAACCTTTTATTGTTAACAAAAACTTGGGAAGTGCTGTTGAGGTTGAACCTGAAGAATTGACAACGACGAATGCCGATGGTGTCCCCGTCACTGTGCCGACGCAGAAACAAAAATACGACTTTGATCGAAACGGTTGGCTCCTGATTCCAAGCGTTTTATCTGATACTGATATTGCGGAGATGCGTGAATTCTGTCAACGTCTGCACGAGGCACCAGAAGGTATCCCGGAACCGGAACGTTGTGCACTCGGTGGTCCACTTCAAAAACTCGCAGATCACCCAATTGTCGTTGGTTTTCTAAATGAATTTTTGGCATATCCGCCCGCTGCAAGCGAGGATTGTTACGGGTTTCGGCTTGAAGAAACAGCAGCTTTTTTCGGAGACACGCCATCACAGACTGCAGCGCAATCAGTGCGTCACAAGGGAAATGGGTTATTCCGCTTACCCGGGGATTCTCACCTCTATCGGTGTGTTCCCGGACGCGGCTGGAGCGGGTTGACGCGTGCTATATGGGAATTGACTGAAGTCACCGTCCAAACAAACAGCATCCGTTTCATTACAGGAAGCCACAAAGCCGCGTATCCAGTGCCAGAAGGCGTACAGGACTTGAATTCGTCACTCTGGGAGACTTATGAGTGTCCTCCCGGTTCCCTCATTCTTTTCACGGAATCTATGACGCAGACGCACGTTCAGTCCAGCACTGCCGAACGGGTTTCTGTCTCGAATTTATACAATACGGTGGCGAGCCGTTGGTCGAATTGGCTACCCCATCCCCAACTTCTCGAAGCGATGCCTCCGAAACGACAGACACTTTTTCGGGAAGCTTATGCAGGTGGCAATGTCGTCAACGGAGATTTTAATCAACGCACATCTGCCTATCCGGTGGAAGTCTAACCGTTTGAAGGTGTAAGGAGAGATCTGATGGACAAAGAAATAAGCAGCAATCAACAACCTTGGCTTGGCGCATTGTTACCACCGGATGTCTGTGAATTGCCTACTCGGAACGGCGATGGCTTATCTATCCCTGAGTTGACACCTGAACAACGGTACGCTTTTGATACCCACGGTTGGTTTTTGGTACCGGAGGTATTTACCGGTTCTGAACTCAAAGAGATGCGCGATTTCGGTTATCGTCTCCACCAGGACCCGGAATCTATCCCAGAGCATGAACGGAGTCCTGTCGGCGGTCCTCTCCAGAAATTGATTGATCATCCGCTTGTTGTTTCGCTCCTCAACGAATTCACGGCGCATCCAGCTGTAACGGGACCGGAGTGCTACGGTTTTGCTGTTGAAAGTGCAAGCCTCTTTTACCGCGCCCCGGGCATGGGACGGTTTGGACCACACAATGGCAACGGGCTGCTCCGCTTTCCGGGTGATGTTCACTACTATAACGCCTTCCCAGGCAAAGGCTATAGTCCACATACCCGTATTGTATGGGAACTAAACGAAGTCAAAAAAGGACAAGGGGGCACACTCCTGGTAACCGGTAGTCATAAATCGGTTTACACAGCACCACCTGACATCCAAAATCCTGACTCTGATATTTGGAGCACTTACGGATGTCCGGGCGGGTCGTTACTCTTTTTCACAGAGGCACTCACCCATAGTGCCACGGAGTGGACAAATACTGAAAACGACAGGATTGCCGTTTTTAATCTGTATAGTCCTGTTGATAGTGGTTTCGCGAAAGTTTATAAACCGCATCCAAAACTCTTTGCTGAAATGCCACCGATCCGGCAGACGCTCTTCCGAGACAGGCATGTTGTGGACAAGGCTAACGGCATGCCATAGCAATGCAAAGGAAAAACCAATGGCTGATAACAACAATTTTAACGAGCTCCTCATCCATAACTTGAAACAAATCGCCATTCACTTGGACCGCTTGGACGCGAAGGTTGATGAGAAAGCAAATAAAGAGGATGTTAAACTTCTTACGGAAGAGATCAAAATTCTGAATGTGAAGGTTGATGAGAAAGCAGATAAAGAGGATGTTAAACTTCTTACGGAAGAGATCAAAATTCTGAATGTGAAGGTTGATGAGAAAGCAGATAAAGGAGATGTCAAACTCCTTACAAACCGCATCGACAATGTCGAAAGCCGGCTGGACCGAATTGAAAGCGAGGTTGGAACGTTCAAATGGATGCTTGGGATTGGGTTAGCTGCCATGGGCGTTTTCGTTGCACTCTTAAAACTATTTTAAAACGTGCTTTCTAACAAAAATTTCTGAAGGGGTACCTATGTCCACAAAACAGCCAAACGTTCTTTGGATTTATGGTGAAGATCTCTCTCCAGATCTCAGCTGTTATGGCACATCTGCCGTGAAAACACCAAACGTTGATCTACTCGCATCGGAGGGCACTCGTTATGCCAATGCGTTTGTCACGTGTCCGGTCTGTTCACCGAGTCGCTCCGCGCTCATCACAGGCACCTATCAGACGCACTTTGATGCACACAACCATCGGAGCAACCGCGATAAGCCGCTGCGAGCGGATATGAAACTCATCACCGATTGTTTCCGAGAGGCAGGGTATTTTACGTGCAATAGTCCGGGACCGCCATACAATCGTCCTGGAAAGACCGATTTTAACTTTCAGCGCGAACAACCCTTTGATGGCATCGACTGGAGCGAACGCGCTGAAGGACAACCCTTTTACGCACAGATTAACATTCCAGACACACACCGTGTTTTCAAGCCAGATCCAGAACGTCCTATTTCTCCTGAGGATGTGGAATTGCCACCTTACTATCCAGACCATCCACTGACTCGGAAAGATTGGGCACTCTATCTTGAAAGCATTCAGATTTTGGATAGGAAAGTCGGGCAGATTCTCAAGCGGCTGGATGATGAGGGACTCTCGGATAATACCATCATCTTTTTCATGAGCGACCACGGACGGGCACACATCCGTTGCAAGCAATTTCTCTATGATGGTGGCACCCATATTCCACTCATCGTTCGATGGCCCGGACATGTTGAACCCGGTGCTGTTGACGATAGACTTGTTAGCGGTGTTGATTTCGCACCGACAACACTATCCCTCACCGGTGTTGACATTCCTGACTTCATGCAAGGTCAAGTTTTCCTCGGTTCAGACGCGACATCGCGCGATGCCATTTTCGCAGCACGAGACCGATGTGATGGAACAGACGATAGGATACGGTGCATCCGGACACACCGTTATAAACTGATTCGCAACTATCACCCTGAACGTCCGTATATGCAGTTCAACGGCTACAAGAAGCAGCAATATCCCCTTTGGAGTTTGATGCCGTTGTTGTCTGCAAACGGCGAGTTATCCCCCGCGCAACAGCATTTCATGCAACAGACGCGTCCGACTGAAGAGTTGTATGATCTGGAGGCGGATCCGTATGAAATTAATAACCTCGCTATGGATCCACAGTATGATGCCGTGCGAAGTGAACTTGTCGCGCAGCTTAACGCATGGATGACAGAGACAGGAGACATGGGCGAGATACCTGAATCTACAGAGGTTACTACGTATTGGGATGAAAACATGGCGGAAAGGTTCAAACAGGACATGGAAAAGCGAGGGCTCTCACACGATATAAGCGATGCAGATTACGTCGCATGGTGGGAAGACCATCTGTTAACCTAAAGAATATAAAATGGAGGTTCCGAATGAACGATACGCTCTATGGACACGGTGATGGATTTCTCACACAGGATGGACGGCGGCTCTTTCCAATTGGGTTCTATGAACACCCTGCCGAGGATGACGCACTCAGAGATATGGCAGAATCGGGCGTTAATCTTGTTATGTGTGGTAGTGTGGAGGCATTTGATCGCGCACAGGCACACGGAATGATGGGATGGGTACCGTTGGGTCTTCAGGGCGGTGCGACACCCGAATTTCAGGAACGCATCCGAACTCTCGCTGAACACCCCGCACTCGCTGTATGGGAAGGTCCAGATGAGGTGGTATGGAGCTTTACCGCCTATAGTGGTCTCTGGAAACAGGACCAGATGGCAGTGTTTCCGAATAAGGGTGAATGGTGGATGCAGACACCGCTCGCTATTGAATACTCTGAAGGACGTGCAGCTGAAATTATGCCTAAGATGCGGGAGGCTATTGAATTTATCCGCAGCGTTGATCCTTACAATCGACAGATTTGGATTAATGAAGCGCGCGACAGCGATCTGAAGTTCGTCCGACAGTACATTGACTGTGTAGACATCACTGGGTGCGATGATTATCCGATTCGACCAGAAAGTCGTCCTGCCATTCGTCTTGCTGATTCTACAAACCGTTGGAGACAGGTCGGTAAAGGCAGACCAGTATGGATGGTGCTTCAAGGATTTACATGGAACGATTTGAGTGATGGAGACACTGACATCATAGCGTTTCCTTCCTTTGCTGAGTCGCGCCTGATGGCGTATGCTTGTATTGCAAATGGGGCGAGAGGTATTCTGTATTGGGGTTCCAGTTATATGAAGTCTGAGGGAAAAGAAGCTTTTCGGAAGTCGCTTTACGCCTTAACGAGCGAACTCGCCGCGCTTCAACCTTTCCTTACAGCACCCGTGGAGCAGTATGTTACAGTGCGAGAAATTGATGATGGACGCATCGATATACCACCCCCTGTTTCCGCGCGCGGTGTGAGCGTCACGGCTCGTAGAATCGGACGTGAATGGCTCGTTGTCCTCGTCAATGAAGATGAGCATTCTCACATGGGGGTAGAAGTTACCGGATTGGATGCCCTCAACGGCACCGAGTTTGTCGAACTCTACGGTGAGGAGGAAACCACTATATCCGAAGGCGCTTTCGTGACGCGGATGCTTCCTTTTGAAGTCAAACTCTTCGCAACACACCGAAAATGGGAAAGCGACCGGCGGGAGGGTAGAGAATTTGCAGAATAGCCTGAAGGAACGCTTTGGATTTGATGCACCGAAACACAAACCTATCGAAGAATCGATCCAATGGGCAGGAGAGAATGGGTTTGGGTACATTGATTTCCAAGCCGATGTTCCTCCGAATGACATCGCTTCGTTTGACACGGTGCGCGTCCGCAGAGTGCGCGACCTGTGCCAAACCCACGAAATTGCTATCGGTATCCACCCGTCTTCGGCAATCAACAACGCCGAATACGTCCCGCTCATGTCTGAGGCGGTCGATGGTTATCTCTATGCGAACTTAGAACTGGCACAACGGCTCGGATGTGGTTGGATCATCGGGCATGGTGGGTATCATTTCGGAGATGTCGCCCAACGTCGAGACGCTGCGATTGAACGAATACAACGTTTGGTCGAGCAAGCAGAGCAAGCGGAGATAGTCGTCTTCTTTGAAAACCACAATCGAGAACCGGAGCATGCCGAAATCCATTACATTCCCCATAACGTTGAAGAGACGCATTGGTTTTTCGATGCTATTCGTTCCCCTTATCTCAAATGGGCGTTCAATGTCGCTCACGGCCATCTCGTACCAGAAGGGTGGCAAGGCTTCTTAGATGCGTTCGGCGTGGAGAATATCGGTCAGGTTCGCCTCAATGATAATACGGGTGAATATGAGATCCATCTCATTCCCGGTGAAGGCACGATTGATTTTGTGGATCTGTTTGCACAATTGAATGGACACGGCTATGATGGCTGGTTTAGTCTTGGATTCGGCGATGATGCAGATAAGGTACGGATACGGAATCAGTTTACTACGTATGTGTAGCTTCCAGTTCCTGATAACGACAGTGGTCTTTAATTTGTGATCGTGATTCCTTACTAACCGAGAGCGGATTGGATTTAATCCCTGAGCATCTTGAGAATGTGCTTTGCCAAAGGATCTTTAAGCTCTCTATGGCGAGGAACTGGTTGAGAAACACGTGTGTTGGGATTGTGGTACCAATCGTGTTTTGCACCATGGCGAATAAGTACACACCCCATCTTCTTCAATTCACGAATCAGATCTCGTCTTTTCATGCGATCTGTAGTTCGGCAACCTTTCGGATGCCCGGAATGTTGCCGCTGGTGAGTTCAGTGTAAAGGTCAAGTAGATTTTCTTCTAAAACTTCTACTGTTTCACCCTGCGTCCAATAATCAGGATATGCCTCAAGGTACCCAAGAAACATGGTTCCATCTTGCCAGTAAATGTATTTTTGTGTTTGCATGGAGAACACCAAATTGTGCTATATTGAAGTTTTAATAATTATACTCCTTCAATTAGGATAAGTCAAGATTTATTTTGCGTGGCACGTAATTGCAGAGAGGTATTTGTTCTAATCTGGTTTTTGGCGTTGTTTTCTACCTCTATCCGAAACGCAGCTTTTCAGTGATTCTATTCTGTTTTAAACATCTTCATTGTTGTATGCTGGTTACTTTACCGATAGAATGAATAAACGGAGATACCCCAAATCAGCCGGATCAGTACCCACGTACCACCAACAATAAATTGCCCAAGAATTAACCCCAAGAAAAGCGGTAACACCCGATGGTAAAGCCGGATACCACCAAATCGCAAGATTAGATTCTTAATCGCCCAACTGATTAGCACGGAAAACCAGAGCCAACCGAACGTCCACATACTACTCGCCACAGCATAGCCGGTCGGATGGAAGGGAAACATCGGGAAACGGGTACGCATCCACCACAGTAACCCTGTAAACAGGAACCCTACACCCATAAATGTAACTGCTGGGATGTTTGTTTCACTTGGATAATAAAGCCAAGTACGTAATCTGTGATAACCACCATTTCCTAAGCCCGGATTCGCACCAATGTCATAGGATACAACCAGATATGACCAAAACGCTGCGAGAATACCGAAGAAAACACCGCACATTAATGCGACTACCATTCGTCTTGCCCGCATGTTCCCTACCTCCACAAGTTTAAACGCTTCCAGTGTATGTGGCATCGGGTGGGCACGGTATCCCCGATTGAACGCATAATACAGGGACATCATCGCAAGGCTTGGTGGTGGAATCATGCGTGAACCGAGTGAGTCAATAATAAATTGCCGTGGGTTCGCTACAAACATCTCATGTGTGGGTGGCCCGACCTCAGCACGCACCCGTGTAATCCCCAGTGCAAGGAGATAATAGATAGCGAAATACAACGCTATCATCCAAACTGCCATCCCACCGCGGTTTGAGAAAATAAATAGAAAAAGAACACCGCCTATTAATCCCGCCAGCGGCCATCGATAATCTGTGGAATCCTGCAGTTCAGGCGGAAGGTTCTCGTCTCTCTTTCTGAAGAGGTTTCTGAACATCGCATAAAAGTGTCTACGTCCACCATAGAGCGCAAAACAGGCGATCGCCAAATACGCACCAACACCTTGCGGTCCATCGTAAGGAAACCCCGGCAAAACCTGTAGCCCCATCGCACTCCCCAAGACACGTTCGCCTTTCCAGAATAGATAGAAAAACCAGAGCGAAAAGGACATCTCTAACGGCATTAAGAAGGCAAGTCCTACACCGAATGACAGGATATAGATAGGGGTCCAGCCGATTGCGTTCCACGGCTTTTCAGTGAAGTAGAT
Source organism: Candidatus Poribacteria bacterium (assembly GCA_026702755.1). Classification (NCBI taxonomy): domain Bacteria; phylum Candidatus Poribacteria; species Candidatus Poribacteria bacterium. The sequence continues at coordinate 84,587 of JAPPBX010000038.1, forward strand.
GCCGAGGTCTGCCTTGCGAACCGGTATCTCTGGGAATGCCGGAAAGAATGCGTGAATACCGTTAATCAGGTCGATACCCGCTGCAATAGCGAAGCCTGCCCAGAACATCTTGTTTTTAAAGAGTCGTCCGTCTGAATAAGTCATCTCTATCGGCAGGCGGACGATTGGATAGGTGAGCCGCTCCCGATCAATCCACTGCTTACGGAGGAGCAGATCGATGCAAATCATCACCCAAATCACGACGGAGAGGAAGATTGTCCACCATAAAATCGGTTCCCACCATGCTGCCAGATACCGCGTCGAGTAAAAACTCGTATCACCGTCATAGAAATCTTGCAGCACGGACAGATCGCTGAGGGTCATCCAACTCGGCAGGTATCGCCAGAAAAGTTGTTGCCATTCATTTTCAGGCGTAGCGAACCAGAAGCCGTTTGGGATAACAGGCACAACGGTCTGCATCATGTCGTGTCCCGCGATCGCCGAAGAAATTGAAAGGATGACGTAGATAGTGAGCAGTTCTCCTTGACGGAGCGCGAAACGAGGCAACAGCAGCTTCAGCAAGAAATTAAGACACGTTAACACCGCCAACGTCACCACTACGTTGTAAATCAACGACATCGTTGTTGGCAGCGTACTCCAATACCGCAGATGATTCGCCATAATGAAATAGCTGTTCGGCGGGATGAGTATAATGCCAAGCAGGATCGCGCGAAAGGTAACGCCTGGGTGTCCAGGCTGCGGGGTTTCTTGAGGATTTGAGGGATATTTTGATGTGTTTACCATGTTTTTGAAGTCATATTGAGTAAAACCTTATGATTAACTTTCGCACCACTTTCAACCATTTTTAGCGCGTACTCGCTATTAGTTCATTGCCTTTCGGCAGCACATAGATTCACGAGTTAACGATAAAAAGAATAAACCGACACACCCCAGATAAGTCGGATCAGCACCCATGTACCACCGACTACGAATTGCCCGAGAATTAATCCCAAAAAGAGCGGTAACACTCGATGGTACAGACGGATACCACCGAACCGCAAGATGAGGTGTTTGATGCCCCAACTCATAAAAACAGAGAACCAGAGCCAACCGAAGGTCAACGTACTACTTGCAACCGCATAGCCAGCCGGATGAAATGGAAACATCGGAAAACGCGTGCGGAGCCACCATAGCAACCCTGTAAACAAAAACCCGATACCCATAAATGTAACCGCCGGGATGTTTGTTTCTGTCGGATAATAGAGCCATGATCGGAGCATGTTATAACCGCCCTTTACCACCCACGGATTCGCACCGGTCTTGTAGGAAACCACCAGATACGCCCAGAATGAAGCAAGGATACCGAAAAAGACACCGCACATCAGCGCGACGACCATCCGCTTCGCCCGCATATTCGCCACTTCCACAAGTTTAAATGCTTCCAATGTATGTGGCATCGGATGCGCGCGATAGCCACGATTGAACGCGAAATACAGCGACAGCACCGTTAAACTCTGTGGTGGAATCATACGTGAACCGAGCGAATCGAGAATAAATTGCCGCGGGTTTGCCGAAAACATCTCGTGTGTCGGCGGACCAACCTCCGCGCGGACTCGTGTAATGCCTAACGCGAGGAGATAATAGATAGTAAAGTACAATGCTATCAGCCAAATTGCCATCCCTCCATGGTTTGAAAAAATAAAAAGAAAAAAGACACCACCTATCAACCCTGCCAGCGGCCACCGATAATCCGTTGAATCTTGCATTTCAGGTGGAAGATACGCACCTCTCTTTCCGGTTAAATTTCTAAACATCCCATAGAAATGCTTACGTCCGCCGTAGAGTCCAAAACAGGCGATCCCCAGATACGCGCCTACCGCTTGCGGGCCATCGTACGGAAATCCGGGCAAAGCCTGTAACCCCATCGCACTTCCCAAGACGCGCTCACCTTTCCAAAAGAAGTAAAAGAACCAAAGCGAAAAGGACATCTCTAACGGCATTAAAAAGGCAAGTCCTACACCGAATGACAGGATATAAACGGGGGTCCAGCCGATTGCGCTCCACGGTTTTTCAGTGAAATAAATGCCAAGGTCTACCTTTCGGACCGGTATCTCTGGGAAGGTTGGAAAGAACGCGTGGATGCCGTTAATCAGTTCAATGCTCGCTGCAATCGCGAAGCCTGCCCACAGCATCTTGTTTTTAAAGAGCCGTCCGTCTGAGTGCGTCATCTCTATCGGCAAACGGACGATCGGATAGGTGAGCCGTTCCCTTTCGATCCACTGCTTCCGAAGCAATAGGTCAATGCATATCATCACCCATATCAGCACGGACAGAAAGATCGTCCACCATAAAACCGGTTCCCACCAAGCCGCCAGATACCGCGTCGAGTAAAAAGAGGCTTCCCCGTCGTAAAAATCTTGTAAGACGGACAAATCGCTAAGTGTCATCCAGTTTGGCAGATACCGCCAGAAGAGTTGTTGCCATTCGTTTTCAAGGGTGGCAAACCAGAAGCCGTTTGGAATCACAGGCACAAGGGTCTGCATCATATCGTGTCCCGCGATCGCCGAAGAGATTGAGAGAATGACGTAGATGGTGAGCAATTCTCCCTGTCGGATCGCGAAGCGCGGCAGCAGCCGTTTGACCAGAAAATTTAGGCAGGTCAGCACCACCAGCGTCACCACTACGTTGTAAATTAGCGACATCGTTGTCGGCAGTGTACTCCGGTAACGCAGATGGTTTGCCATGATAAAATAGGTGTTCGGTGGAATAAGAATGATGCCGATCAGAATAGCACGAACAGTAACACCCGGGTGCCCAGGCTGCGGTGTTTCTTGAGGATTGGATGAATGTTTTGGTGTGCGCGCCATACCTTTAATTAACGTGTATTGGGGTTTTTAGAATTTAATTTAAAATCGAAGAAAAGAGAGGTACTACCGGAGGATTTTCGGCGGAACTCGCCTGCCGAGACTGGTTATATCTTATCACATTTTTGGGAGCAAAATCAACCCTTCTTTCAGTAAAACGCATAGGTCAGTAAAACGCATAGGTCTATGTTAGGGATACATCTGTTTAAGCAGAACGGGGAAAAGCAGTGAGAATAGCAGACAGAACAGTCCGATATTCCATATCCACAGGTGCGTTGGATCTGCACTGAGGATTGATAGCAAGGCACATAGAGGACTCATTGCAGCTAACATCGGAATTGTGTCGAATGGCGGAAACGGAACGAGTGGAAGAAAGGTGATGAAGAGGACAAACCCATAACTTATACTCTTTGCACGGAGCGGAGGATTCCATACGCCAAAACCGATACCGATGAAGGCGAAAAAGAGACAACTTACCAGTAGCACCGCGCCGCATTTCACCAATTGCGACACTGCCAAACCACCTATGTAACTTGAGAGTGCCAGTAGCGGAATCGTCAACCAAATTCCCCATACCGCCCAAATGACAACAGCACTCAGCTTACCTGCCAAGATTTTCCAGTTTGCCAACGGTGTTAGGGCAAGCAGGGATCCGTTTCCGCCACCCTCATGTAGGCGTGCTTTGTAAGTATATTCTGTATGCCAAACTTCGATTGCGTGTCTCGGCACCCAAAATTGGATAACGAAAAGGGCAATGATGAAAAGCGTATACGTCTGTTTTCCAACATCAACTGCAATTCCTGTCCGGCGATGTGCATAGAATTCAACTGTCGCTACAAATAATAGTAGTGCGAGAATGCATAGCACCAGAAACTGGATACGCCGATATTTGACGGAATTGCTATAACAACGCAGCTCTTTGAGAATGATGGTTAGCATAATGTTACGGACACAACCTCCGCCAGTTTCCTGTCTTTCTCTCGTAAGTGTGATCTCGCTTTGTTGGAAACCGATGATGCTTAAGGGTTTTTCATTGACACATTTTTGTGAAACTGTTATCAGAACCTCCGAGACTAAAACCTCGCTCTTTAGAGCGGGGATACAGTCTCGCTTTCGTAAATTAGACCAAGGCGTTTTTTACTTGATAAACGCCTAAAAATGTAGTATACTTAGCATATCAGGTTGGGAACCAACAAGTCAAGCGTTACCTCTCGGTAACGTGTTGGTTTCCTCTCACTTGACCGGAGATAAAAGCCTGATCTGTGATAATCGATGCGAAACACGACCCATAAACTCTTTCACGATAAATCCTTGAACCATCTCCATAACGACTTGAATATCATAGGCGTTGTAAGGAATCACTTCATTGCGCTTTCTATGCGATATTACCGCCGCTATGGTAAGGGGCTTTCGTATGCGAAAATGTCTAAGCATTTGACGAAACTCAAAAGGTTAGCGAAGTATGCACATTGGCATATTCCGTACTCGTGGTCTCTGCAAAACATGCTCAAGCGTCTATCCGAGTCGTTTAGAGAAATGCGGACGCTTGGGAGAGGTCACCCACAGTTCAAGTCGTGTAAGAAACACAAAGGGATGACGTTCTCTGGCGAACGGGTTAAGATTGAAAAGATACTTGACAAACAGAAAAACACGAGAAACCATCCAACCTATAAAATCCGGCTGAATGGGCGTTGGTATCGTTTCGCACTGCATCGTCGGATACAAGGTGCTATCACTCAAGTTCATGTTACAAGAGACGCGCTCGAAGACGTGTATATCACGCTCACTGAAGACTATAGTGAAGTCAAGATAGAACCCAAGACAGGTAAGGCTGAAGGGTTTGATATGGGTATCAAAGACTTCCTGACTACCAGTGATGGTCATAGATATACCTCTCCTATGTTCTACACACAAAATGCTGATAAGTTGGCAGAAGCACAACAAGCATACTCCAGTAAACTGAAAGGTTCTAACAACCAAGAACGCTGTCGGAAAGATATCGCGCGTATCCATAAGAAAACTGCGAATCAAAGAACGGATCACCACTGGAAGCTGGCGATAGACCTCTGCCGTGATTTTGATATAATGTTCTTTGAAGACCTGAACCTTGAAGGTATGAAACGTTTGTGGGGCAAACAGATTTCTGACCTCGGCTTCGGTGAGTTCATGCGGAAACTCAAATGGCAGGCGAAGAAGCGGATACGTGCTGTCCTGAAAATCGGTAAATGGAGTCCTTCTACAAAGTGCTGTTGTGTTTGTGGTCATAAAAATGAAACCCTAACGCTCGCGGATCGACACTGGACGTGTCCAAGTTGTCATACACACCTTGACCGAGACCAGAACGCTGCGATCAACATTCTTAAGGAAGGGGTAGCTTCCTTTGGGTTAGGAGTCGTAAGCCCTATTGTTTTGGATAACAAAATCGTAGGCTGCTCCGTTGAAGCGAGTAGTCCGCTTCTGCATTCCACAAATGCTTTCGCATAATGTTTGCGGAAGCCTCGCCCTTTAGGGCGGGGTCTATCACCTTCAGTGTAAGCGAGACACATAAGATACCGAGACTCTAAGCTCGCACGCCGCTGGCGAGGTTTCTATGGGGAAATCCGCAGAAATTCGCAGAAACACTCAAGCAAAACGCCTCGCCAGCGAAGGAAGCTGCGTAAGTTCTGCTTCAGGGCAAACAAGATACCGAGACCCTCTAAGGGCAAAATGTTTTATAGCTCACTCAGGAGGCTTTCCATGTCCAAACTCAATATTGCTTTGGTTGGTGCCGGGCGGCGTGGCGGTGGCGCGCATCTGCCTGTTATTGCGAAACTCAAAGATATTTACAACCTCGTCGCGGTTTGTGATATAGACGAGGAAGCAGCAACGCGCTACGCCAAAGAATACGGGGCAACGCCGTACACGAATGTCCGAGATCTCGTCGCTCATGAAGATCTTGATGTCGTTGATATTACTGTGCCGGGGGTTGCACATCATGCCGTTGCGTGCTTTATGGCTGATGCCGGCGTTCATATTCTCTGTGAAACTCCTATCGCCGTCACGCTTCCCACAAGCGACCTAATGATTGAACGTGCCAAAGCGAATGATGTCAAACTTGAGATCGCCGAAAACTATTACCGTGCACCGCGGGAACGGTTTTTGTCAAAGGTTATTGAAGCAGACGTTATCGGCGAAGTCGCTCGAATTTACCGCATCTTTTATGAGGGCGGTTATCATGGAATGAGCATGCTCCGCCTTCGTGCTGGTGGTGAACCGACATCTGCACTCGGTATTACACAAACGACACCTGTGATTCCCATTATTGACCGGATGAAGCGGCATCATACCAGCGAAAGGTGGAGTCTCGGTTTCATTGAATTCGACAACAATGCGACGGCTCTCATGGTCTACTCCAACGTCATACATGCCCGATCTTTGGGACGCGGACAAACCGGTATCTCACAGATTGACGGTAGTAAAGGCACTATTGTCGGTGAAGATATTTACGTGACACCTGCAGACGAACTCGAATCTGGTGCGAAAGGTGTCGCTTACCGCCCCAAACGTACCACGATTGATGTTGATGGTGTTGACGTTATTGAGAATATCTCGTTAGAACTTCCAGATCAGACCGTCACATGGGAGAACCCGCTCAAGAACTATCCACTCTCCGAAGGGCAGATTGCGGTGGCTGATGAACTGATCAGTATCTCCACGGCTGTGCTTAAGGATACAGAACCCGAATACGGGGCAGCACTCGCTCGGCAGGACCAGGAGATGAACATCGCAATGAGTGAATCTGGCAATCGCAGCAAGGAGACCATTACGTTCCCGCTGACTGCGTTGACTGAAACAGAGCGTAGCACCCACGAGAGTTATCAGCAACAGCACGGGCATCCGATTGAGGACATTGAAGCCGGGATTGATACGTTCTTCCCACGCCGCTAATATCATAGCATGTTGTGTGAGAGAATTCAAATGTTTTCGCCGAATAGTGAGAATAGGATGTGTAAATATTTTGGAAGCGATTCGTCCGTTGATTCGGCTTATCAAATATATCAAAGCCTCTCGAATAGGGAGAAGGATTTTCTGCTCCTATGAAACCTTTACGATCGCGTCTCAGACCGCATCGCGACTGATTTTTCTGTTCATTTGAACTAACCGAGAATTCTTCTCCTTTCTTCTCCTAAATCGTCTTTTCTGTGCCGAGTTGATTGCTGAAAAGCATCGTCGAGGCCGATAGAGATATTGCTTGGGAAGACTTTTCTGAATGTCTCGCCGCGGGATTGTGTGAACCATTTTTTGTCCTTTTTTGAAGTTTTCAGCGTTTTCATTTTTTATCTCCTTAGATGTTCTGAAGTGTTGGGCACAACACCTATAGAAGTTTATTTTCGATGAGAAGTGTTTGAAGAATCGTATTGGGTTCTGCAGCGGTGGTCTGCTGTGTGCTAACGTTTCAAATACATTATGTGTATATTATAGTATATATATCAACATTTGTAAAGTTAAAATAAATTTAGTTATTACGTTGGGTTTTTTGGGTTTCAATGCGTTTTCTGGTTTTATGGGTGTTTTTCTATTCCGTTCAAACTAATCTGAATGTCAAAATATTTACACACCCCTTTTCTGAAATCTATTTGCTTTACCATCAAAAATATAGTATAATTGGCATAAGTGGTAAAAAACGAAGCATAATACCTACCGATCCTCGTATGCAACTTGAAATCATAGAAATCTACGATTACTACGACCAGCCTATCCTTTTTGCATGTAAAAATGCTGCAGGTCATCTTCACCTTGTCGTTGCTGCGGATGAAAATGATCAACACGAAACTTGGCTTTACGTCAGAGTTTCTGCTGAACGCCTCAACCTCATCCGATCTGGTACTATTGACCTTCACGATGCATTCGCTGATTCTGAAAATGGACATTTACTTCAAGTGAAGTTTGCTTATGACAACCCGACCTCGCCCCAGATTCGACACCTTGAATCAAATCAGATCTCCGAAGATATGCTTCCAACTCCGGGTGAATGTCTTGATCTTGAAACCGAAACGTCCCCAATGCTTAGCAAAACTGAACCAACGCCAAAGAGCAACCTAACCTTGGAACTACATGAGCACGGTTTAAAAAGTTAGCAAGCCGCACCCGCCAACACATTTCAGCTGCCACTCCGAATCAGAACCGATACAAACACGTCCCCTTTATAGGTTTGATGGATCTGTCAAAAATGCTGCTATAAACATGCCGCCCCTACGGGGCTATATTTTTCTCGACACCGTGTTCTACATAGATACTGCAGAAACACCCAAGCAAAAACCCCCTACGGGGCTTGAGTCTCGGTATTCCATCCTGCAAATTCTGTAATTCTGATTTAGACCGCGAAAAACAACTGACCCCCGACATCTAAAAAATTAATTGCCAACACGTCGATTTTATGCTATACTTTAGATAGCAGTAAATTGCGACATCTCATCAAAGGAGGGATAAAGACATGGGCGGAATCGGCGGAATAGAGATATTTATAATCCTTATGGTTGCACTTGTCATTTTTGGACCGAAAAAGTTGCCGGAAATGGGACGTTCGCTTGGAAAGGCTATCCGAGAATTTAAGAATGTTGGTAACGATCTTCAGGATGAACTGACGAAAGCAGCAGATGAAATAGACAAGGAAAAAGATCCAAATATCAAGCCTCCGAACCCCTCTTCATCATAAATCTCGCGGCGGGACGCACTATGGAATCTAACGATGTAGCAATGACCTTCTGGGAACATCTTGAGGAGCTTCGGCGCCGAATCATTATCTCAGCTATCGCGATCGCCGTTTTTACGGTGTTGTGTCTATCGTTTAGCAGACCGATTGAGAAGGTTATTATGTTCCCGTTGGAAACCTCGATGAACACACTGATTGCGAACGCTATTGATGCTACAGCTGGTTCCGGGGGGTCAATGTTAGGTTTCTTCGCCATCGCTTTGCGTGCTGGAACTTCCAATGTCGATGCTGAGCTCATGAAAGTCGGTCCCTTAGAAGGTGTTATGGCATACCTGAAATTAGGGATTACTACCGGTATTTTGCTGGCACTGCCGATAATCATTTATCACATTTGGGCTTTTGTTTTTCCGGCGTTGAATAGACAAGAGCAACGGTTTGCAGTGCCACTGTTTTTAATCATTGTCATATTTTTCATCTTCGGTGCTGCTTTCGCCTACTTTATTGTTACACCGGTGGTACTACAGTTCTCCGCACAACTTTTTCCAGAAATGCCGAATAGATGGGATTTAGAAAAATATATAAGCTTCATAACACGGTTAATCTTAGGTTTTGGTATCGCGTTTGAGTTACCAATAGTGATGGCATTTCTGTCCCGGATCGGTGTGATTGACGCACGGGGCTTCCGTGAAAAACAGAACTATGCGTTGTTGGGCATCTGTGTGATGTCAGCCCTATTGACACCTGCAGATCCGTGGTCAATGTTGTTGATGGCAATACCACTTTTTCTTTTATATCAACTCGGTATTTTCTTCGCTTACCTCGTCGAAAAGGAGTCTGAAATATAATGGCTAACGAGCCTTTACAGCAACAACTCGCTTTGCTCTACCAGTTACAAACGCGCGACCAAGAGCTCTTGTCAATACAAGGGAAGCTTCAAACTATTCCCCGTCAGATTGAGCAATTGGCGGCGGAGATCCAGCGGTATGAGGAAGATATTGCAGCAAAATCAGCAGAACTCACGGAGACAGAGAGAGTGCAGCGGTCCAAGAACGCTGAGATTGAAATGAACAGTGTTCAACGCGAAAAATATCGAGACGAACAGCGAACTGTCACGTCAAACGAAGCGTATACTGCCTTGGAACGACAAATCGAATTTCTTGACGAGCAAGACGGAGAGGCTGAGGACGTTATATTGACTCTCATGGAGGAGAGCGACCGGCTGAAGGAAGAATTGGCGGAACTGGAAGTTGAGATAAACAAGGAAAAAGAGAAAACTACTGCTGAAACTGAACAACTTCAACAAGAACTACACGCCTTAGAGGTAGAAAAAGATGGGAAGTTAAAACAGCGAAAGGCGTTTCTTCCAAAGGTTGACAAGGGACTCAGAGACGAATACCATCGCTGGATGAAGGCGCGGCTTACAACCCAATCGAGTGCCGCGCGAACAAAAGCTGGTTTCGTTGCCTTGGTGGAGAACGACACCTGCGGTACCTGTCGTATTGCTATTCAACCGCAGACACTCAAAGAAGCTCAAAAATATGAGAAGCACGTTTACTGTTCAAGTTGTAAAAGGCTACTCTACGTCGAGCCTGTCAAATCTGATACTGAATCCTCATAGAAGGCGTATGCAACCACAGGTGAAGATTGAAATCTACCGCTTTGCTGATTGCTGATAACTGGCAACTGATGACTGTAACAATATATATCTCAACAGGAGGCATTCACAACCAATGCCCTTTTTTGTTATTGATGAGCAACCCGAAAAACAGGTTTTTGAAGGGGCAAGTATTCGGACACTTCACGGCGAAAAGCTGATGATGTCCTTTGTCAACCTACAACCCCATAGTGTCGTTGCCGAACATAGTCATCCCCATGAACAGATGGGAATGGTACTTGACGGAACATTTGAACTCTCCATTGATGGAGACACCCGGATACTCAAAAAGGGTGACGCTTACCTTATCCCTTCCAATGTGAAGCACAGCGCGAAGGCTTTTGAAGAGCCTGCTGTCGCGCTTGATATCTTTAGTCCGCCACGAGAAGATTATAAATAATGAGACTGTATCATCCGGTTCATGAACTCCAAGCAAGCGGCGTTGGCACTGCTGGTATTAGTCTACGCCATGGTGGTGTTAGTCGTGCGCCTTATACGTCCTTGAATCTTGCTGAGCATGTCGGTGATGATGAGAGTGCCGTCGCAGTTAATAGGGATATGCTCTTTCAGCATGCCAATTTAAAGAATCTGCACTATTGCCGTCAGATTCATAGTGCTTCCGTCATTGCTGTAGATAACGAAACAAGAACGGTACCAGCGGATCTCCCGGAAGCGGATGCACTTGTCTCTGCCCATCGCGGTGTCGCGTTAGGCATCTTTACCGCGGATTGCGTCCCTATTTTCATTTTAGATCGCGCGACCCCTGCTATCGGTATCGCGCACGCGGGCTGGAGGGGTACCTTCGCCCGAATTGCCGTAAATACGCTCGCACAAATGAAAGCGAGTTTCGGGACTCTTGCTACGAACTGTCAGATTCATTTGGGTCCCTCTATTCAAAAATGTTGCTATACGGTTAGCACGGAGTTGCTCGATCAATTTGCGGAACGTTTCGGTAGCACCGTACACGATGGCAAAAACCTGAGTCTGCAAGATGCCAACCTTAACCAATTGGTTGCAGCGGGCTTACCTCCCACCTCCATTTCAGTATCTCCACTTTGCACCGCTTGTCGTACGGATATCTTTTATTCACATCGGGCTGAGAACGGGCAAACAGGTAGGATGCTCTCATTTATCCAACTTAATATTGGGAACTAAGGTCTATCCCATAACTACTATCTTGTTGGACGCGATCTCAACCTCGCTTTATAAACTGTAAGTTAATGGAATGCCTTGTAAAGCTTGTCCAGTCCAATCACGTTTCCGTTGGATGAACAAATCCTCGCAATGAAAAATTTGCATCTCGTCTAAAAGTATGGTATTATTATTAATGTGTATGAATGCGATAAAATGCAGCGATTTTATCGTATTGCCTACCGCTGTAACCTCGCTGAATTTGTAACGTTATTTTCCTTAAGATATTCCAACTTGTTTAGGTGCAATAATTCCTTCAAATTCGTTATTGGGCGGTGATTTGACACATAACTGGAGAAATTGAAGATGCGCGTGCTCTTCGCAATATTATCAGTTATTACAGGCATCATTGGGTTTGTTTTTATTGTGGGGGGTATTCGGCATCCTTCAAAATATCAGAAGGTTTTATCGGAAAATGTGAGCGCGGCACAGGTCACGCAAGTTTATACGGAAGCAACGCATGAGATAGTCGTTAGTATTGGTGTTGTTAGCATAGCCGTCCTAATCGCCGTTATCGGTATATTCTTTCACGTGAGCAAGCCTTTAAGTCCAGATACGCAATCAACAGACGATCCTGAAAACTGACGAGTCCTTTGATTTGAACCAATTTTGGAATTAAGACGCTTCGGGGTTGCGGGACGAAATGGGGACGTGCCAAGTGAACTCGATTGTTGATAACCTCTCCAGTATCAATGAACGTATTGCCAACGCGGCTGAACGGAGTAGACGTACGCCGGATTCAATAAAACTCGTTGCTGTCACAAAAGGGCGTTCAGTACCAGAAATTCAGGCGGTTCTCGGCGCGGGAGCTACAGACATCGGGGAAAACCGAGTGCAAGAGGCGCGACAGAAGTACGCGCCAGTCAATGCATTCATAGATGCTTCCGGCGCTGCCTCCAATGATAAGACATACCGTTGGCATCTCGTTGGACATTTGCAGAGAAATAAGGTTAAAACCGCATTAGAGATGTTTTCACTGATTCATTCAGTTGACAGTTTGCGGCTTTTGGCAGAGATAGCACGCCGGTCTGATGAACGATCACAACAGACCGATGTTTTAATTCAGGTAAATACAACTGGCGAGGAAAGTAAATACGGATTGGCAGCAGATGATTTACTTCAGTTCATTGAAGACGCGCAAGCATATCCAGCTGCGCACATCGCTGGACTGATGACAATGGGACAGTTAACGCCTTCACCGGACGCGAACCGTCCCGCTTTCGCTTTGCTGAGATCGCTTGCTGAAAAGATAGAAACCCAAAAGTTCCCCGGGGTTACCATGCAATATCTCTCGATGGGAATGACGAATGATTTTGAGGTCGCCGTTCAAGAGGGGGCGAATCTCGTTAGAATTGGCAGGGCGATCTTTGAGTTGTCGTCATAGGGTAGCGTCAGGAGAAAAAAGTGGTAAAAGACCTTAAATTAGGTGTAATAGGTGTCGGAAAGATGGGCGGCATTATCGTTCGGAGTATTGCTGACGCTGTGTTCCCTGCAAAGCAGATTTGGGTTACTGACCTCGATAGTGCCCTTGTAAAGCAGCTCTGCGATGAAAAGGGGACTAACAGCGCGAGCGATATTACTGCCTTGGTAGAAGAGGCACAGGTTATTCTCTGTGCTGTCACGCCTGGAGCAGTCCCATACGTCTTGCCACAGGTCGCGCGCACCTTATCGACACCGCAATGGCTCATCAGTATAGCAGCCGGTGTAACGACTACGACGCTTGAATCCTATTTTAATACCGCACCGCCGATTGTTCGGGTAATGCCAAATATCTCAGCATCGGTAGGTGCTGCAATCTCGGTGCTAACAACTGGTAGTACGGCGAATCAGGAACATCTTGAAATAGCACAGCGAATCTTTGACGCTTGCGGGACTTCCTTGGTTATGGATGAACACCATCTTGATGCTGTCACCGGGGTGAGTGGGAGTGGACCTGCCTATGTTGCGCTCTTCATTGAAGCATTAGCGGATGCGGGCGTTCATGTCGGTTTACCTCGTGCCGATGCGCAAAAACTCGCCACCCATACAGTTTTAGGTGCAGCGACGATGTTGGCTGAAACACAGGAACATCCAGCAGTCCTCAAAAATCGTGTTACCACGCCAGGCGGAACGACTGCAGCCGGGCTTCACGCACTGGAACGAGGTGGTTTGCGGGCAACTCTTACCGAAGCCATCCTCGCTGCGACGGCGCGAGCAAAAGAACTGGGTGACGCATAGTTTTGTGAGGACCTTTAAAAAATTATGGAAATGCTTGCTTGGTTCGTCAGTGAAGTGCTTGAAATTTACATCATAGTGGTCTTCGCGAATACGGTGCTGTCTTGGTTCGTTTTTAGCACACAAAATTCAGTCGTTAGGCAACTATACTGGTGGACGAGTCGAATCGTAGATCCTGTTTTAAATCCGATTCGGAGTGTGATCGGACCGATGACTCGGAATTTTGGTATTGACATTTCACCTTTTGTGCTGATTATTCTGTTACAGTTTATATCTTGGGTACTCTGGTAATCGGTGGATAGGTGTGCCAATCTGTTTGATGTCGTAAAAAATTGGGAGGCGGCTGACAAAAAAAGCATAATCATGGTAACGATCCGTTTGTCGAACTGACAAGCGATCCAGAGACAACAGTCCGAAAAATATGAAGAAACGAAATTCCGCTACAAAAAGCACGACGCGTAAACGGGGTAAAACCACGAGGTCAAGCGAGAAACCTCAGTTGGCAGACCGTGCAAGAGAAAAAGCTATTTTGGAAACTTGGGCGAATGTCAATGTATATCCGCTCGTGACGAAGAAAGCTAACGCTGCAGGGAACAACACAGCGAAAGGGAACGCTGCGCAGCAACACGATTCCTCTCAACCGGAAACTTACGTCCTCCGGGAGATGCCCGCCTCAGTTCATGCCCTCACTCTCAACACTCTTTGTAGAAAAGTTTGTCAAGACATCTTCCTTAAAGCAGCATTAATGCAGGGACATCAAGTCATATACGTACCTGCTTGGGAGACCTATCCTCTCTGGATTGAGGAGTCTATCATTGCTGCCGCCAAATCTAAGGATCCAATCAAATTGTCAGTTCTTCGGAAACGTTGCCGTGCAAGACACAAACAGGCATTAGAGGTTCAGAAGGAAAAATTCCATCAACTCGGCATCTTTGCGGATTGGGATACTTCCCAGAAAACCCTCGAATCGCGACAGGAAGCGAGACTCATTGCCCTTATTAGCCGACTTCGGGACTCTGACTACTTACACGATCTACCGCAACTGAGTCCGTGGTGTCCTAATTGCACTGTCCCAATTAATGAGGCGAATCTCGTACAAATGCCGACACGCGCTTTGAATGGTTACGTAAAATTTCCTTTCACGCTTGGGTTAGAGGAATTTGGCATTGACGTTTTCTTTTGTCTCCAGATGCCACATCTTTGGGAAATAGCAGGGATTGTTGAACTCGGTATTACTGACAATATTACGTATTTGCTTACCCAATGGAAGGATGAATATCTGCTTTTTTCGGAACCGCAGTTTGAACATTTTATGAAACACCTTCCAAAGAGGCAGTCCAGACCGAAACTTGTCAAAGAAATCAAAGCCTCTGAACTTGCGCAATGTGCTGTAGCGCACCCGCTTTTTCCATCAAAAGACTTGAAGATCAGACTAATTCCTGAGACCTTGGTGACAAATACTACCCACGATACATTAACATCCTCCTTAGAATCCGGCGTTATGCCCCTAAATCCGGCGCATCATCAACCCAGTTACAACATCGCCCAAGCATTAGAAATGAATGCTACGCCTGTTTTTGATGAAACTGGAAGATTCACTGAGGAAGCAGGGCAATTGTGTGGCTTGTATCTCTTTGATGCCGAGAATTTTATTGTTCCGCAGTTGGAAAGATGTGGATATCTCCTCAAGACACGGAACGACGAAATGCATGAACCTCACTGTCCTCGCTGTAAGGAACTGGCTGTTTTTCGACCGTGTTCAAAGTGGGTGTTCTCTATCTCCGAAAACCGCGCCACTGTCCAGTTACTCAACGCCCAAGAGTATTGGGACAATTACGGCGACACCGAGCATAAAGATATTCAAGATGTACAAAACGCCGTTCTCAATTTCGGAGGCTTGCCAGTTTCAGCGCAACGGCAGTGGGGGATGCCGCTTCCGATTCTCCTCTGCGACCAGTGTGATGAACCGCTCACCGATAAGAATACACTCAATGCAATCCGGAATTCTATACAGCGGGGATTTGAATTTTGGTTCCGATTGAGTGTTGAAGAGCTTTTACCGGCGGATACACGATGTCTAAACTGTAATTCGAGTGACTTTCGTAAAGAGGCCACCCTCATTGATAGCCATTTTGCCAATTTGCTTCAGATCATTGACAACTCTGACTTCAAGAAACCACTCGGTGGCCACACCAGTGTCATGTTTGTTCCACAGACGGATACAGCCGATTCCAAATGGACAGAATGGTTGGCAGAAATCAGTGTCATCTCTGCTGCACTTAGTAGAAGTCGCCCAATTAAAGAAAGTCAACCCTTTAAGCAACTAAAGCTTAACACAATGCCGGAAGTTGACAGCGAAATAGACGTGGCAGACGCATTTCTCAACAAATATCCGGCTGATGTGGTTCGCCTCGTCGCAATAACTCCGAGTGTCGGGACGGAACAGGTGGACCAAAAACAACTTGAAAAGCTCGCAAAAGATTACTCGGTTCAATATCAGCTGCTCCAGGGACTATTGGAAGATATAAGCACTCAGTTGAAGAATGATGGTCAGTCATCAGTTATCAGTCCTGACGGAGATGATCCTATCGAACGAGAGTCCTCTTCAACTGATAACCGACAACTGATAACCGATAACTATTCCATTGATTCATTGGCAATCATCGTTACCGCTCAGTTTTTACAGGAAGTGCAGCAGGCTTATCAGGATGCAAATTTTTATGAAATCTGGACAATATTAACGGATTTCTGTGAGAACGATCTTCGCTTTTACGTCAGTGCTGTCAAATCATGTCCTGCTGAAAGGCTACACGCGGCGCAAGTTACCTTGTCGCAAATCGGGACTGCACTCCTGCAACGCTTCGCACCCTTGACTCCTTTTTTGGCGGAACATTTCTATCCGCTCATTGCTACAGAAGGTGTAGCCGGTAACCATAGCATTTTTCAGAAAAATTGGCACCTACTCTCGCCTGTTGATGGGCAAACCTTGCACATTTCCGATATAGAAACGGATAATGCAAAAGCGGAATGGGAGGTGCTCAAAAATACATACCATGCAAAGTCCTAAGAAACGTACATGGCAAACGCTCCTACCCTTAATCGGCGTAGCGATTCCAGTGTTAATACTGGATTGGGTGAGCAAATGGCTCGTACAAACCTATATAACTTACGTTACAGAGGTAATTCCGATTATTCCGGGTTTTTTCAACCTTCGGCACGATAGAAATCCAGGCGCAGCTTTTGGCGTACTCTCCGGACATAGGTTTTTGCTGATTCTCATTACGATTGTTGCTTTAGTTTTCATTTTCGCTTATTATCTTCGTTTCAGGGAGAGCCGTTGGATGCAAGTCGCACTCGGGTTTTTACTTGGAGGTGCCGTTGGAAACTTTATTGATCGGCTCTATTTGGGTGAGGTTGTTGATTTTCTCCAGTTCGGTATAGCCAGCAAAGGGCTCTTTTGGCCAACCTTCAACGTCGCTGATATATCTGTGTGTATTGGTGCGGGAATGCTAATTGTTTACCTTTTCAAAAACCGTGATCAAGCCCAGTAAGCTTAGTGCCATGAGATACAATACAACTTTTTGTATAGGAGGGTAATTCGTGTGTAAATTGAGTGTGCAATTGTTCCTATTAAGTGTAGCCCTTCTTTTTATCGTAGCAGTTCCACACGCGACAGCGCAAATTCAGATAGAACCTTCGACAGACGGAACAGAACAAGAAGAACCAGAGGTATACAGTGAAAGTGCTTTACGGCGGTTTGAGATTATCACATTGAGTTCTCTACCGTTTACTGCTATTCACAGTTACGTGGTAATGCGTGGTGTGAAAATGTTTCGTGAGAATCAATTCGCTCCTGAGTTGACACCGGGGGACTATCGGATTATTGGCATCGGTGCTGTCTCGTTATCTTTGTTCATTGGTGTATGGGATTGGTTGCATACCCGCCATGTTGATCGGTCGGCACCACGTGTGCCAGAACCACAAACACCGCCACCCGTTGAAGATGAGGAACCCGTGGAGGGGACGCTCGCGAGGCTGTCCGAAACCAGTCCGCATACAGCGAGATATAGAGGCAGGTCTTTGGAAGATTCTATAAATAAGGAACTGAATGGTTGGGCAAATGAACGCCCTGTCGGTTTCGCTGTCCCGTTCATTCAAATTCGTTTTTAATAGTTATCGGTTATCGGTTGTGAGTTGAAATATCTGATTTAACCAAACTGCCTCTTAACTGACTGCTGATAGCTGACCGCTGATAACCACTAAAAAAATGCGCATTCTCTTTATGGGCACCAGTGAGTTTGCTGTTCCAGCACTCAAAGCACTTATCTTCCACAAATTTGAACTCATAGGGCTTGTTACACAACCTGACCGACCAAGCGGGCGCGGGAAACGCCTCAGTCCGCCACCTGTCAAGGTAATCGCTGCGGAACACAATATACCGATTTATCAACCTGAAAAGGTAAGAAGGCCAGATTTTGTAAAAATCCTTAAACACCTCGCGCCAGATGTAATTGTCGTCGCTGCCTTCGGTCAACTGTTGCCCCAGACCGTTTTGGATATTCCGCCGTGTGGGACTATCAATTTGCATCCCTCTCTTCTCCCGAAGTATCGGGGTGCCGCCCCGATACAGTGGGCGTTGATTAATGGTGAAACCGAAACGGGTGTGACACTGATGTTATTAAATGCAGGTGAGGATACGGGTGATATTATTTCGGCAGACCGAGTCTCGATCCGAGATGAGGATACCGCTTTTACATTGACGGAACAGTTGGCGCAACTCGGCGCAGCTCAACTCGTCCGATGTCTCTCCGATATGCCAAATGAGGGACCACCATCGGCGATTCCTCAGAACCATGCCGAAGCAACCCACGCCCCGCGTCTAACAAAGGAGACTGGACACATTGATTGGAATCAACCGGCGACGACAATTCACAATCTTGTCAGAGGCACAGCAATCTGGCCCGGTGCTTATACTTTCTTTCGCGAGGGACTTCGACTCAAGGTTATCCGCTGTCAACCACTCCCGCGGACATTTGCTGCACAACCGGGGACGCTTGAAATAATCGACAGACAAAAGCTCATCGTTGCTACAGGGGAAGGAGTGCTTCAGTTGTTAGAAATTCAACCTGCGACCAAAAAAGTTATGGAAGCATCCGATTTTATCAATGGTTATCAATTGCAAACGGGCGAGCAATTTTTGACATCATAGTTATGAATAGCCTTAATGATACCCTATTTGCGATATTCAAGGTTTCGTTATACTTCCTAATTCTCTTCGGTATAATTGCCGTGTTAGCCATTTTCGTTATTATTCCGACTTGGGTTAGGACTGAGGAGGTGCTTGTCCCAAACATCACTGGGAAAACCTATTATGATGCCGTGCAGAGCCTTAATGATGTGGGCCTTCGACCCGCGAAGACGATTCAGGTAGCAAGTAGTGATGCCCGCAAGGGTGAGGTTGTCTCACAAGATCCGGGGGAGAACTTTAAAATAAAATCGTATCAGCCGGTTAAGATTACAGTCAGTATCGGATCGGAGTTAGTACCTGTTCCGTCTGTTATTGGAAAATTACGAGCGGATGCTTTTGATACCCTCACAACTGCGGGTTTTCGTCCAAATCGGCTTGCTTTTGTCCATTCCGAAAATTATCAGCAAGATACCGTCATCGCGCAAACGCCTCCAGAAGGGGGTGGTCAACGGCGCGGAAGTCCGGTTAATCTTTTGATAAGCCGCGGCCCCACACCACAATTCATTGAACTTCCGAACTTCCAAGGTCAACGCGCTGCTGATGTCCTCGTCGAACTCGAATCGGTTGGACTAAAAGTTGAGACCAAATATAGTTCGCACCCCAAAATCCCTGAAGGCGCGATTATTGCCCACGAACCGCCAGGGGATGTGATGATAAAAACCGGAGACTTAGTCCTCCTTGAAATTAGCGGTGTGCAAGGATCGACTGGAGATATTGGAAGATTGCTACCTTTCAAGCACTCCGTCGGCGAAGGAGGGGAGATCTCACGTCAGGTTAGAATTGTTGTGATTGATGACTACGGTGAACGCACTGCTGTCAATCAACGCTATGCCCCGGGTACAGTGATTGATTTGGAACAGAAAGGGTTCCGCGTTTTCGGCAAAACGCGGGTGATCGTTTATGAAGATGGCGAAAGACTGCCTGAAGTGCTTTATCGATAGGACTTAACCGAAGGAGTGTCCCAATTCTTACCCCTAAAATTGCGCCCTCATTGCTCGCTGCAGATTTTAGTTGCCTTGGTGAAGAGGTTAGTCGAATCGTTGATGCTGGGGCGGATATGCTTCACTTCGATGTGATGGATGGTGAATTTGTCCCTAACTTTGGTATCAGTCCACCGTTTATTGCTGCTGTTCGTCAAATAACCCAAGTCCCATTTGATGTCCACATCATGGTGACGCATCCGCTCCGTTATATCAGGGCACTTGTCACCGCAGGCGCGGATCTCATTACGTTTCACATCGAAAGTGATGATGCACCAGATGAAGTGATTTCGGCGATCAAAGCGCAGGGCGTTAAACCCGGTTTGGCATTCTCACCGAAAACGCCGATCTCTGCAGTCACGCCGTATCTTTCAGACATTGACTTAATCCTACCGATGAGTGTTGAACCCGGATTTGGGGGTCAAGCCTTTCAGCCGAGCACCCTCGAAAAGATAACGGAATTACGGCAAATCATCCAAGAGTCGGACCTACAATTGGACATCTCTGTTGACGGTGGTGTAACGACAGAAATTGCCCCTCTTGCTATTGATCGAGGTGCAACGATTCTCGTCGCAGGAACAGCCATCTTCCGCAGTCAGCAGCCGGAAACAGTTATTGAACAACTTCGCATAGGTGCAATCTAAGGCGTTGCTCACAAGATGCACACTTTCTATGTTCCTCCCTCTCAGATCCAAACTCATATTGCTACGATTACTGGTTCGGAACATCACCATCTCCGTAATGTTCTCCGCACAACGCCAGGTGAGACTATCCGAATTATTGACGGGCAAGGTAATGTCTATACCGCAGAAATGCTTGAGACGGACACAAATCGATCTTTAAGCGAAGCCCGAATCCTCACCCACGAATTTCACGCAAAGCCGCCACTTTCGCTCGCCCTGTTTCAAAGTCTTCCTAAAAACGATAAGATGGAACTGGTTCTCCAAAAAACGACAGAACTCGGAATCACACAGATTGTGCCGATGCACTCAGAGCATGCTCTACAAAAACCGAGTCAGAACCGATATGAAAGGTGGCATCGTGTTGTTGTCTCTGCCACAAAGCAGTGTAAACGCGCGTGGTTGCCTGAGTTATGCAGCCTGCAGACGTTTGAGGCATCTCTTGCACAACTCGAAAAGTTTTCACTTCGGCTGTTGTTCATCAGTCCGAATCATAGTGGTGGATCACAGACACAGCATATCAAGACAGTTTTGCGAAGGGTTCCCGACCCTACCGCCATCGCGCTCTTTGTTGGACCGGAGGGTGGCTTTTCCGATCAGGAAATTGCCGCTTTGGTTGATAGTGGCTGCGTCCCTGTGACGCTCGGCACAAACACCTTACGGACAGAAACCGCTGCGATTGCAGCTGTTGCTGTTACCACCTATGAATACCAATTGTAGGCGTAATTCTGAAATCACAACGCGCTACGCTAAAAAATTCATTGACAAAGTTCGACGTTTTTTATACAATTCCGAACTATGGATGCAAAAGAATTGACCAAAACCCTCATCGGGTATAATACAGTAAGTCCCCTCAGCAACGTTGAAGTTATGGATTTTCTGACGGGAACGTTGGGATCCGTTGGTTGTGAGGTAGAGCGGGTTGAATACAAGGACCCAGCGGGTGTTCTGAAGGTAAATCTGATTGGACGCAAAGGACCGGAGAACGGTGAACGCGGGCTTGCACTGCTTGGACATATCGATACCGTACCTGCTATCGGTTGGTCGATGGATCCGTTTGAGGCACGGATTGCCGATGGAAAAATGTACGGCAGAGGCAGTTGCGATATGAAGGGCAGCGTCGCTTGTATGATTGAGGTTGCATCACACTATGCAGCATCGGATCTAAAGGCACCGCTCTATGTCGTCATCACGGCTGATGAAGAGGTGGGCTACCTCGGGGCAACAGCGGTTGCCGAAAAGTCACAGATGTTCAAAAAGCACGGCTTTCCGAAGTATGGGGTCATCGGTGAACCGACAGAACTCCATGCAGTATATGCCCACAAAGGGACTGTCCGCTTTACTGCCACAGCCCACGGGCGTGCAGCGCACAGCAGTACAGGTGAAGGCGACAACGCGAATCTAAAGTTAATTCCGTTTCTTGCAGAAATGCGGGATATCTATCACGAATTGATGAGCGATACCCAGTATTTCAACGACGAATTCACACCGCCCTTTACAGACTGGAATATCACTATCAGTGATGGTGAGTGTGCAGGGAATATTACTTCCCCGTTAAGCGTGTGTTGTATCAATTATCGTCCAATGCCGGGGGACAATGCGCAAGAATGGATAGACCGCGCGCGTGACTCGGCTGAAAAGCATGGGTTAATATTCGATTTGTATATTGACGCGCCTCCGGTACGCACGCCACCCGATGCGGAGATTATCCAAGTAGCACTTGAAATAACCGGTGAGACTGAACCCCAAACCGTCGCCTATGGCACCGATGCTGCCGTCTTCGCGCAGCACATGGAAACCGTTATCATCGGACCCGGCAGTATTCTACAAGCGCATACGGTAGATGAGTGGATGGCGTTGGACCAGTTTCCACAGGGGATCTCAATCTTTAGTCAGTTTGTGAAGCGGTTTTGTGCGGCTTAGGCGCATCAAAAAAGACGGCATCCGGTTTGACCCATTCTGTTTCGCCGTCTGCCCACACTTCACGCTTCCAGATAGGTACGATCTGTTTGAGGCGGTCCATCGCGTATTTACACGCTTCAAACCCATCTTTACGGTGGGGGGATGCGACTGCTACTGCTACGCTCACCTCACCGATTTCTAATTTCCCGACGCGGTGAACCATCGCAACACGGTCGAGATCCCATTTGTCTGAAATTTCTTGTGCGATCTCTGCCATTTTTTTCTCTGCCATCGGTGGGTATGCCTCGTATTCAAGGCACTTTACTGGTCTACCATCGGTGTTGTTCCGAACCGTGCCGAGGAATAGCACTACCGCACCCGCATCCGGTCCCTCCACCGCTTCACGCACTTCCTCGCCTGTAATGGTTTCGGTAATTATCTTAAACATCACAGCCTCCCGTTACAGGCGGAATTAGGGCGACCTCGTCTCCCTCCGTGAGTTCCGTGTTTTCCGTAGCATATTCCCAATTGACAGACATTTGCATCACTTCATAAAACTCGGCGATTTCGGGCCATTCTTCCTCAAGGCGTTTTAATATCGTGTTTACGGTGGCACCGTCCGGTAGTTCCATCTCTTCTTCGGATCTATCTAACATTTCGTGGCATACGGCGAAGTATTTAACTGTGACGTTCATAAAAATTCCTTTCCAACAGAGTTTTGGCGGTTAGCAGCACATGGACTATATGAATAAAGTATAGCACAAAATCAGTTATGTAGCAACCTCTTTACTATAAACTGCTCGACAAAATTCAGAATTGTATTGATTTTTGTTGAAGGTTCTGATAGAATAGGAGGACCGTGTGAATGTAATTCACCTATTTCGGACTTAACGCAGGAGGTAAACTATGAGACCGAAAGCGATTTGTTATTTCATCCTCGTTTTGCTGGTTTCCGCTGGATTGATGGCTTGCGGCGGCGATACTGATGATGATACGGAAGCACCCGATAAGCAAACCCAACCGACAGCGACAACACCTTCCGAAACAGCACAACCAGAGATCGCTGCTGGAAGGGATGTTGACTTTGCCGCTGAGGAGCAAGCGATCCGCGATCTTTATGCGGTGTACACTGCTGCCCATGGCGACAAAGATACTGACACGCTTGCAGAGGTTTGGCTCAGAAGTGAGGAGAGGGACGTTCTTACCGCTTGGACTTTCTGGGCAGGTGCCTTTGAGAGGAATGTAGGATGGAAAGAAGTAACAAAGGCATGGGACGGAATCTTCCGACTGCGCGGCGGTAATATGGTGGTTGACATCACCTACATCGCTATTGATAGCAAAGGCAAAGCAGCCGTTCTGCGAGGTGCATATAATTGGGGTAATCAGAGAGGCGATTTGATTTCCGCACTGAACAATGACGGTAAAGGTTGGAAGATTCGCTCGATTGATTATACGGATGGAAAATTTGGGAAACAGGTTAAAGACATTGTTGAACCTGCCTATACCTTCGGAGAGATTGCCGAGGAATAAAGTTAAGAGTAAGTTTTCACTTGCAAACTTCGCGCAAAAAAGATGGACAAACTCATCCTCAAAGGCATTCGATTTCACGGCTACCACGGCGTTCCCGAAGCGGAACGCCAAGTCGGTGGCCCTTATGAAGTTGATGCTGTCTTAGGATGTGCTCTCACAAACCCCGGCAGTACGGACGCACTTTCTGACACAATCGATTACGCTGAAGTCGTCGCGCGTATCGTTGAGATTGGTACGCAGCAATCCTTCCAACTTATTGAAGCACTCGCTGAAAAAATAGCCGCAGTGATTTTGGAACAATTTGCTGTGGATGAGGTGCGTCTCACTGTCAAGAAACTGAATCCCCCTATTGAACAACCGATTGACTATTTTGCCGTTGAGATTTTTCGTAATGCATAGATTTTGTGTCGCCATCTGTTTACTGCTATTGTTAATGCCAGCCACTATCGCACAAGCCGGTGGCGAGAAGAAAACACTGTTTCCCGATTTGGCACAAGGTCTCCATCTCTATCGTTACGACTGGGATGTCGAAACGTGTGTGCTTTACGTTGCAGAGATGTCCCGTCATGAAGTGCCGCTGCATTTTGAAGTAATGCTCGCAAACGCGCAAGTACTCGGTAAAGAGACCGTTCGTTCGATGGCAAACCGGCGCACACAACGCGGAGACCGGCGTGTTCTCGTCGCAGTCAATGGTGGCTTCGGGGTTCTCGGTGATATGCGGGGTTACGGTGGTGTGTTAGAGAATTTGCATATCCAAGATGGCGAATTGATCACACAACCAACCGATACCGAGGCGTGCTTCGGTGTAACCGAATCTGGCGAGTTCCTGAGCACTCCCGTTGAGATGAAAGCCAACTTGCAAATAGGCGCGCACACACTTCCACTCGGATGCATCAATCAGCGTAGACTTGATGGATGTCAAGTGACGCTTTATACTCCACGACTCGGTGAATCAACGCGCACCAACCGCCGCCGAGGTAGCGAAGTAATACTCAGCGGACTTCCACTCCCTTTAACGCCAGATTATACACATTCCTACCGTGTAGAGAAAGTCTCACGCGATGGAAATAGCACGATTCCACGGGACGGGGCAGTTCTCTGGATTAACACACGCTTAAAGAATCCAAGTGTTTCTCAATTCAATACTGGTGCGAGCGGGACCCTTACGCTTACCCTTTCACCGCCTGAGTGGAATCAAGTCCAACATGCTATTGGCGGACGGCTCCGACTCCTCAAGGACGGGAAAATAAATGAAACAATTGCGGAGATGCACCACGCCGAAAAACGACATACACCCGGCAAACGCGCATCAGTGCTGAATCTCAGCCATGAGCCACGCACCGCACTTGGCTATAATGCGGATAAACTCTTTTTAGTGGTCGCTGATGGACGGCAACCGAAGTATAGCACCGGTTTGACGCTTTACGAACTCGCCAGTATTCTCATTGAACTCGGCGCAACGGAAGCGATTAATCTCGATGGTGGCTCCTCCAGTACCTTTGTTGTTGAGGGTAAGGTCGTCAATAAGCCTTCTGGGCAGCAGGAGCGGGATGTTTTGAACGCTGTCTTTATTACAGCAGATGTACCGTAGGTACAACAGACAACCTCGGAGACGGACCTTGAAAATAGCGAATAGATTTCTAATATTACTATCACTGCTCTTTTGTTCTATCTTAGTCATTAATTCCACAGGTGCTGCGGAACTGCTCAGGGCAATCCCACTTTCGCAAACAGCGATTCAGCTACACTTTGATGAAGAATTGTTACCAGAGGAGGCAGAAAACCCCAAGAGTTACCAAATTGTACCAGATGTCCAACTTGAATACGGACTACTTGATCAACGAATGAACCGCACCTTACTGATTCTTAAAACACCATTAGATGTAGGGGAAACCTATCAACTTACGTTTCAAAATTCACCAACTAAAATAAAAATAACACTTCCACCGGTGAACGAAATAGCCTTTGGGACAGGGAACTCCGTTACATTCTCTGGGAAGGCACAGGACACGACGCTCGTCGTCAATAAGGATCGAAAGACCCGAAACAACAATGCCGGGGCGGAACCAAACCTCTTATGTGATCCGGCAGGAAGCGTCTTTTTCGTCGCTTTTGACATGTTTGATGCGTTTGAGGACATGGGTATCCGAGATCCAACACAAGTCTTGGAAGCAACGATAAGTCTATATGCACAACAGTCTGATACAGACGCTGCACAGACCGTTATCTTCCGTCGTGTTTTGCTCCCGTGGAAAGAGGGTAGAGGGACATCGACACGCGCTGAGGATAACGAACTCACCTACAATAGTGCCTTGCATCGCAACCTTCCCTGGAATAAGCCCCCCGCGCAAGCGATGTTGGCGGGGATAGATGGCGATAATGAAAGCGATTACAACGGTTCCGAGGATGTCGCACATCGGATTGATGGAACGTGCGAGATTCAGGAAGCAGGAAAACATTATCTGTTCAAAAGTGAGCTGCTCACGGATGCGGTACGTTTTTGGGTCGCGAATCCCGATTACAACTATGGGTATCTCTTCGCCTTGCGCGATGGCACCGCACCAGTCGTTTTTTCTTCAAAAGAGGCGACCGATGAAAGTCTGCGCCCGATGTTGACAATCCGGTACCAGACGACTTCCAATTCCGAATAGGGCAGCCACAAGGGTTGCCCCTACAAGAATTTTTATGGGTATCCACAGGGTTGCGTCCACAAGCAACTCACACGTACTTCCGCAGATGTGTCAAAGTTCGCTCCACTGCCCCTAAATTTTCCTCAATCAACTCCTGCCCGATACGTCCTGCTGTGACGCTTGCGTTTGTATCTTTCAGCCACGCCGTGATAGCATCTGCTAATTCCTGCGCAGTATGAACTAATTTCGCGCCACCCCGCTCTACGAGTAGAGATGCTTCATAAGCGTTCTGTATGGTCGGACCGAACAGAACAGGTTTCGCCATTGCAGCGGGTTCCATTACATTGTGAACACTTCCGCGGAAACTTCCACCCACAAACGCTATATCTGCCAATCCGTATAACTTCGCAAGAAGCCCTACCTTGTCAACGATAAGGACATCCACCGCCGATAAATCCACTTCAGGTTGAAGTTCAGAGAAACAGAGATGCGCCAATTTTTCTCGGTCCAGATGTCCCCGAATCTCCTTTATCCGTTCAGGCGTTGGTTCGTGCGGGACCAAGATCAGATGTGGGAAGTTTTCAGGGATATTTTCGCGCAGCAGCCGATAAGCCGGTAACAACACCTTTTCATCTTCTGCGTACGTGCTACCAGCGATGAGGATGGGACGTTTCAGACTTTGGTGTCCGTGGAAGAATACAGTATCGGGTTCGACCGCGTGTGCACGTCTATAGACCTGCTCATAACGCGTATCGCCGGTGACAACGATCTCGTGTGCCGGTGAGCAGAGCTCCCCGAAGCGAGCGGCATCGCCCTCCGAAATAGCGCAATGCACCTGAATATACTGATGCACGCTCCGAAAGAAGGGTTTCGCGAAATAAGATAGCCGTTTCGATTCGGCGTGCAGCGTTCCAGCGACTACGATAATCGGAATTTCGTGTTTAGAGGCTTTCCAAACGAGGTTGGGCCAAATGTCGAATTTGGAAAAAACGATTAGCGCGGGGTCAATAAGTCGGATGATGCGTTCCGCATTTCGTGGTGTATCAAGGGGAAGGTAGACAGCAGCATCGGCATAAGGATAGGATCGGGCATTCGGTGCAACGGAGGGTGAGAAGAAGGTTAGAACAATTCGGGTCTCTTCATAAATCGCTTCAATAAGCGGTTTCGCCTGTTCAAATTCACCAACAGAGGTAAAGTGAAACCATGTCGTTTTCTCTAAATGTCGGGCTTTCTGGAGTTGATTCTCAAGCTCCGCAAGCACACCCTTTCGTCCTTTGATGCCCTCCTGAATCTTGGGATTGCAGCACCCGGCTCCGTGGAAACCGACGAACATGGCAGGAACAGCGAACGCATTGTAGACGAATTGCCAAAACATAGTGAATCTTGGAAGGGCAAAAAGATAGGAAGAATGGAAGCGAAAACCTAATTTCTTCAATCTTCCAATCTTCCATTCTCCAGAAATGTGATTACGAAGCGTGGTTGATTACAGAGCGTCTAAGATTTTTTTCTTAAGTGCATCTTTAGGCATCGCGCCGACAATCTGTCCATTGGGTGCCACTTTACCGTCCTTAAACACAAGCAGTGTTGGGATACTCCGAACGCCGTACTGCATCGCGGTCTGACGGTTGTCGTCAACATTAACTTTCCCGACTTTGAAGGTCTCCGAGTTCTCCTCAGCAAGTTCCTCCAGGATGGGGGCAATCATTTTGCACGGACCACACCACTCTGCCCAAAAGTCAACAACAACGGGCGTGTCGGATGTAAGTACCATTCCTTCAAATGTGTCGTCACTAATTTCAAACGTATTCGCAGCCATGATAGCTCCTTTTTCTTTAGAATAGGACTTACACACCGCTGGCATGGGCGGTTTCGTAGGTCCTGTAAAATTTGGTAAGCGAAATGCTACCTTGTAATATTATGCTTGCGCAATTCCTCTTATAAGTGCGTTGGGGCATTAATATAATACGCTATTCTGAAAAAAATTGCCAATCAATTTTTCATCTTTGAGGAGGAACTTATAATAAAATCCGAAAATATGTTGACAGTTCGTCAGTGAACAAAAGCCTCGCCGTTCTCCTTCTAACCTTCCAGTCTTCCAATCCGGCAAGTATCGAATTTTGCGTAAATTTTGTAATTGTGCTTCGCTCGTTTTTTTGTTGAGAAAAAATATGAAATGTGCTATATTGAAGGAAATTGAGAGATAATGAATTTTTAAGCAACGCAATGCGTATAACTTTAATCCGAATTCACAATTTTAAGGAGGCACCGTATGCCTGAGAAAGAGAAAAAGCAAGGGACGAACATCTCGCGCCGGAATTTCTTGAAAGGCGTAGGTACCGGTACTGTCGCAGCGACCGTTGCGCCCAGCGTCCTAATTGGCAGCGAAAAAGCCGCCGATGCTCAAACAGGCGACGCTGTCGCGAGCGCGACGATCCAACTCACTATCAATGAGGAGACGTATCAGGTCGAAGTTGAGGCGCGCACAACCCTCTTAACTGTTTTGCGGGACGGGATTGATACAGGCGGAAACAATATTGACTTGACCGGTGCCAAACTAATTTGCGATCGTGGTGAATGTGGTGGCTGCACGGTCATGGTAGATGGGAAGCCCGTCTATGCCTGTATGATGCTCGCGATGGATGCGCAAGGCAAGCAGATAACGACTGTCGAGGGGTTAGCAGATGGCGAGAATTTGCATCCAGTTCAGGAAGCATTTATCAAACACGACGCGCTGATGTGTGGATTCTGCACACCCGGTTTCGTGGTTGCATCCGCAGCATTATTGGGTGAAAATGCGAACCCGACGCTTGAAGAAATTAAGGTCGGTTTATCTGGAAACACTTGCCGCTGCGGCACCTATCCGTTTATCTTCGATGCTGTGAAAACCGCGTCACAGAAGATGTGATTTGAAAGCAAGACTTGGCTTATGAGACGCAAAAGGAGGACAACACATGGCATCATGGGGAGAAGCAAGTGAATCTCGTCTCATCGGAAAACGGATAACCCGTTTGTCCGGTAAGGACAAAGTCACTGGAAAAGCAAAGTATACTTTTGATATTAATGAACCGGGGCTGCTTTATGGACGTATCTTGCGTTCCGAAGTCGCGCATGCAACCGTTATGGGTGTTGACATGAGCGAGGCAGAAGCGTTGCCCGGTGTCAAAGCGGTTCTTCCGTTGATTGAAGTTGGCAAGAAAGTCCGTTACCAAGGACAGGAAATTGCCGCTGTCGCTGCTGAAACAGATGACATCGCTAAAGATGCGATCCGTCTCATCCATGTTGATCTGGAGGAATTACCACACGTCGTCACAGAAGAGGACGCAATGGCAGAAGGTGCGCCGGAGATCCGAGATTGGGCGAATAATCAGAGCGAACCTGGTGTTAGAGAGGACGGCAATATTGCGGAAGGGTTTGCCGAAGCCGCTGTTGAGGTTGAGGCGACCTATCACACGCCCGTTCAGACACACGTCTGTTTGGAAACGCACGGGCATGTCGCGAAATGGGAAGATAATCAAAATCTTACCGTTTGGGCATCTACGCAAGGTGTTTTTGGGGTCCGCAATGATTTCGCTCAGCGTTTTGAACTACCTGCAAACCAAGTCAGGGTCATCACGGAACACATGGGTGGTGGATTTGGGAGCAAATTTGGACCCGGTTTAGAAGGTCATACCGCCGCTGAATTGTCCCGTATTACCGGTAAGCCAGTTAAGTTGATGCTGACCCGGAAAGCGGAGCACCTCGTTGCTGGCAATAGACCTTCAATGACGCAGACGGTACGCGCGGGTGCAACACGCGATGGACGGCTCATCGCTTATGATATGAAGGGCTACGGCACAGGTGGTATCTCCAGCGGTGCAGGTTTCACGGGACCTTACGTCTACTATGTTCCGAACAGTCGGACAGAACGGTTTAACGTGGCTACCAATGCTGGTAATCAGCGCGCGATGCGTGCGCCTGGACACCCGCAAGGTGCTTTCGCCATGGATTCGCTGATGGATGAACTTGCCGAAAAACTCGGAATGAATCCACTGGAGTTCCGACGTATCAACGACCCAAACGAAGTACGTCAAGCGCAATATACGCTTGGGGCACAAGAGATCGGATGGCATCGTCGTAACAGCGTCCCAGGCTCCGGCACAGGCGTGAAGAAACGCGGTATGGGTGTCGGCAGCGGACAATGGGGCGGTGGTGGTGGTCGCGGGACAGAAGCACGGGTCACTATCAATGCAGACGGCACTGTTGAAGCCGTTACAGGCACGCAAGACATCGGCACAGGTGTCCGGACAGTTATTGCGATTATTGTTGCCGAAGAATTTGGTCTTAATACTACCGATATCCGTGTGACGGTTGGTGATAGCCAGCCTGGATTACCTTCTGGTGGTAGTGGTGGTAGTCAAACAACTCCTTCGGTGGCTCCTGTTATCAAAACCGCAGCGGCGGCAGCGAAACAGAAATTGTTTGAACGTATCGCGCCACTGCTTGATGCACCTGTGGCAGATCTTCGTGTCGGCACCGGTACGATCTATGCCGTTTCTGATAGGACAAAAACGATTACGTGGAAGCAGGCGGCCGGGCAACTCGGTATGGAAAGCATCAGCGAGGGTGGAACTTGGGAAGAGGATCTCCGCCAAAATGGTGCCGCAGGCACGCAGTTCGCTGAAGTTGAAGTTGATACGGAAACCGGGGCTGTCAGACTTATCAAAATTGTCGCCGTTCAGGACTGTGGATTGGCGATCAACAGGTTGACAACGGAAAGTCAGATTAACGGCGGTGTTATTATGGGGTTGGGGCAAGCGTTGCTTGAAGAGCGGTTCATGGATCCGGTGACCGGACGAATGCTCAATGCCAACCTTGAGGATTACAAAGTTCCAGGGACCTTTGAGATCCCTGAGATTAAATCCATCGTTTTCGATACGCACCGGAAGGTTACAGGTGTGGGTGAACCACCGTGTATTCCAACGCCTGGGGCTATTGCGAATGCGGTTTACAATGCGATTGGCGTACGGGTTCGATCATTACCGATAACACCCGATAAGGTTCTTGACGCACTTGCTGAGAAGAAGGCATAAGGAGGTAAGCAATGGATAAATTCAGTTACGTTAACGCTACCAGTCTGGAGCAGGTCACTTCTCTCCTGAGTGAAAGCGGATGGGGTGAAGTGATGCTTATCGCCGGCGGCACGGATCTGGTTGGGGAACTCAAAGAGTATATTGAGACCCCTAAAACGCTCGTTAATCTCAAGACGTTACCCGGAATGGATAGCATTGAAGCCGATGCATCTGGTTTGAAAATCGGCGCGTTAGCCACTATTACCGACATCGCTATGCATCCGACGATTCAGCATCACTATACCGTTCTGGCGCAAGCGGCTGTCTCTGTCGCGACACCGCAGATTCGGAACGTCGGGACGCTCGGCGGAAATCTCTGTCAACGTCCGCGGTGCTGGTACTACCGAGATGAAGCCACCCATTGCCTCAAGAAGGGTGGAGACACCTGTTATGCGGTTGATGGCTTGAGCAAATATCATGCGATCCTCGGTGGCGATCCCGTTTACATTGTGCATCCTTCGGATCTTGCCCCAGCGTTGATAGCCTTGGGTGCCTCGGTTAAGATCGTCGGACCTGAAGGCGAGAAAACCGTGTCGCTTGAGGAATTCTTTACCTTACCGGCTGCGAATCCGTTCCGCGAGAATGTGCTTGAACCCAATGAGATTGTCGTTGAGGTTAGCGTTCCGGCACCGAAGTCCAATACGAAAAGTTTCTATCTAAAGGCGCGCGAGAAAGGCGCACCTGACTTCGCATTGGCAAGCGTTGCTGGCGTTTTTCAGATGAACGGGAAGACCTGTGAAGCTGCCAGTGTCGTTCTCGGTGGTGTTGCCCCTGCACCTTGGCGTTCCAAGGAAGCGGAGGCTGCGCTCACCGGCAAGATGATTAACGACGCTGTGAGTCAGCAGGCGGGTTCCGATGCTGTCAAAGACGCACAGCCCTTGAACGACAACACTTACAAGGTAACCTTAACACAGAATCTCGTCAGTCGAGCCGCAATGATGGCTGCAAGCTAAAGGAGCATTGATATGTTACAAGGAAAAGCACTTCCAATCTTTAATCGCCCGATATGCCAGTATCTCCGGACGAAGGCGATTTACATTCCGGGTGGCAACTTGCAGAACCTCGTTGAGAACAATCCGGGTTCGCATTACTGGTGCAATTGCACTATGCAAGTCGTTGGTCCGGACGATCAATTTGTGTCGCCGGACGCTTGCAAGCAATCGCGCCCCTGTTTTAACCCCGTTGGTGGAGAACCTGTGGTATAACCTCAAGATGGCTGTCAGCCGTCAGCCGTCGGCTATCGGTAAAGAGGTTTTTGTGGTTGTTACGGAAACTTCTTTGCTGATGGCTGTCAGCCGACAGCCGAAAGCCACTAAAAAATGTTTCTGAAGTCGTTGATGCAGTGGATACATGTCGGATCCGTCGTGCTGATGATAGGAGGGTTCTTCTTTCTTCGCGTTGTTTTTCTCCCGATTGCCAACCGACACGCTGATTCGGAATCTTTGATTTCATCGGCACTCCGACGTTTCGGTGGTATCGTCTGGACGGCATTGTTAACCGTTCTCATATCGGGGTTATATAATTTCATCACCTTCTTTCGAGCAGCACGTTCCGTTGCTGCCGCTGGGACGTTTGTATCGGATTACTCACTTTACATCCTTGTCTTGGGTGTCAAACTTTTCATTGTATTTTTAATATTTACGTTGGCAATTGTGCTGACGTTCCCATATCCCGTTTTTGATGTATTTCAGAAGAAACCAGCACCGTGGCTCAACCTTACTGTGGTTTTAGGATTGATAGTTATTTTTCTGTCAGCATTTTTGCGCCGGTTGGGGTAAAAGACTACTGAAATATTAATCTCCCGCCGAAAACTTTCCGTACAATACAATTGGAGGAAAAAAATGGCAGTTTTGAGTTCTGAAGATCGCGCTTTCTGGGAAGAGAACGGTTATGTCGTTATCCACGATGCAGCACCTCCAGAATTGATACAGAATGCACAACAGGCTGTTTGGGATTTCCTTGAGATGGATGCCGACGATCCAGACACTTGGTATCCCGATCCACCCCGTAAGGGCATTATGGTCGAAATTTATCAGCACCCAGCGTTGTGGGCAACTCGCCAATTCCCGCGTGTGCATCAGGCTTTTTCCGAAATTCGGGGCACTGAAAAACTGTGGGTGAGTTTTGACCGTGCCAGCATGAGTCCCCCCAATGCCCCCGGTAAATTTGAACGTACGAACTTAGGTCTCCACTGGGACATGTCTGTGGAGGTCCCCGTCCGATTCCATGTGCAAGGTGTTCTCTATCTCACCGATACTGCAGCCAACCAAGGTGCGTTCACTTGTGTGCCAGGGTTCCATAACAAAATCGATGACTGGCTAAAAAGTCTTCCAGAGGATGCCGATCCGAAGCAGCAAGATTTGGTAGCACTCGGCGCAGTTCCGGTCCCCGGAAAAGCAGGTGATCTCGTTATCTGGCACAGCGCGTTGCCTCATAGTGCTGGCATCAATACCGCCGATGCCCCACGCGTCGCGCAATACATTACGATGTCCCCGACAGGAGAAGCAAATCCAGAGGCACGCGAACGCCGCATCAACGCATGGAAAGAACGTATGGCGGGTTTCAGTGGCGAGCGTCCGGAAAAGGAGCATGAATTGGGAGAAACCGCGTACCTCACCGATCTTGGGAAAAAATTACTGGGACTTGAGACGTGGGGATGAACCCGCAACTCAACTATCTTGTTCGCAGCTACCTCCGGTGGTGTCCAATCACTGACGGGAAAAGTTTCCTTTTAAGGTTGACGAAAGATTGGATTACACCTGAAGACCCGATTGCTGTCTTTGAAACCAAGTATCAGTTCCAATTGAAAGCCAACCTTGCGAACCCTGAGCACCAGTATCTCTATTTTTATGGTACGCATGATGAAAGGTATATCATTACGAAACTGCTGAGGATCATTGAACCCGGAGACATCTGTTGGGACATCGGAGCAAATATTGGGTTTTATACGTGCCTCTTCGCTTCACGGGTTGGAGATACTGGGGCAGTTATTGCGTTTGAACCGGCGGCGCGCACTTGTGGGTATCTCCATGAAAATGTTTCTCTGAATAGATTTACAAACGTCACTGTTGTTAATAAGGCGATCGGTGACAAAGTGGAACAACGATGCCTCTACTACTCCGAAGCTGGGCTTGCCGAAGGCACTGCCTCATTAAAGTACGCTAACAAGCGAACGACATCGGAACGCGTAACGCTTGATACGATTGACAACATTTTCCGCGAACTATCGGCTCCGAATTTTGTCAAACTTGATGTAGAGGGGTATCAGTTAGAAGTATTGAAAGGTGGTGAATACTACTTAAAGACGCATGCCCCGCTCTTAATAGCGGAACTGAAGGATGTCGGTGAAACGAATCGTGCTATTTACGGAGAGATTGAAGACTACATTTCAGCTTTAGGGTATCAACTTTACGAAATCGAGAAACATTCTATCCGACGATGTGAGAAGCTTTCTGACACAACAAGAAGGAATTTCTTCCTTGTCAAAGAGCATTCCCGTGCCTTTTCCAGAATCTTACCGTGGCTACGATAGGTCAAGCCTTTTTGTGTGAACCGCTGCGACATTTTGGAAATAATACACGCAAAGTTGCGTGGGAGACACTTCTGAGGCACGGGACAAATCAGACAAAAAACGAAGGAGGTTTTTGTCATGAGACGTAGCATCTATAGTAGCCTTTGCAAGTTGTCCTTGCAATTCAAGATTTTCCTGCTGATTGGAATTTTCTTAGGAGCTTCCACTGCAACGTGGGCAGCACCTGAAGTGTTCCTTTATTATGATGAAAACTATGGCTTTAACCCTGACGGTTGGGGAGATTGGAAATCGACGAAGAAGATTGAAGATGCCGTTATCGCGGAATTAGACGAGGCAAAAATCGCCTCTGTTGTTGGCGATGCGGATGCTTTCCTCGCTTATATGGAAGAGAATCCGGAGGGCGTTATTGTTTCTCCAATCGTCGTTCCCGAAATCGTTTATACGATCGGCATGAAAGACGACAGCCCGATTGAGAATTTCCTCTATGGGGGTGGCGTGCTCATCTATTCTGGGGATACCCCGTTCTATGCTGTTGGAAAGAAGGGTGCTCCGGGTCAAAAGATTGTCCCCGGTAATCAAGGTGTAAAGGATGTTCTCAACTTTACGGCACAGTACATCACAACCACCGCTGCCGCTGTCAAACCGACCGAGGAGGGAAAAAAACTGATTCCCAGCTTGGAACCCTTTAATCCGAATCGTCCGGGACTGATCAGCGTGTTGGAAGCAGAGAAGTGCGACCCAATCGAAGTCTATGCTGAAGCCGGCAACTCAGCTGATCCGATCCTCTTTGCCGCGCCAGACATGAAAGGCTATTTCGTCCATTTCCACATGGAAACACTCGCCAATAAACCGGACGATTACCTCGCACAGGTCGGGTTGGAAATCGGGGAACTCATTACCAATCGGTTCGGTGAATTGTTGGATGTTGAACCCCAAGGAAAATTAGCGACCATGTGGGGGAACCTCAAGCTTCTCAAGTGAGGTGAGCTTTCACATCATTTTGTCGCATCATAACTCGCCGTGGATCCGCCTTAGCTGCGGATCCGTACGTCACATTAAAATTACACGTTTGGGATATTAGCCTTATGTTAACCTTCCAAGCACTGGATACGCTGGGTCGTTATATCCTTTCCCAGTATGTTCACCGGGCGGGACCAACTCGTCAATAGTTGTTTCGTCGGCTTCCGTTGGCGTGCAATCTAAACATCCCAAGTTGTCCTCTAATTGTGCCATCGTGCGTGGTCCAATGATAACAGAGGTAATCGTCGGATTTGCTAACACCCACGCCAATGAGAATTGCGTCAGGGTTTTACCGTGTGCATCTGCCAGCGGTTTTAACTTTTGTGCCACCTCATAACTCTCCTCACGAAGTTCGGTCTGTAAAATCCGCCTGTCTTTTCGGGCTGCTCTTGACCCTTTAGGCGGATCTTCGCCGGGCAGATACTTCCCTGCTAACACGCCTCGCGCCAACGGACTATACGGTACAACGCCCACGCCATACTTCTCACAGAAAGGCAGCAGTTCTACCTCAGGATCCCGGTTTACGATGTTATAAAGCGGTTGGACGCACACAAACTCCTCCAGTCCGTACTTTTCGCTCGTCCAGAATGCCTCACAAACACGCCATGCCTCGAAGTTGGAGCAGGCAATATAGCGTACCTTTCCCTGTCTCACACAATCGTCCAAAGCCCGTAACGATTCCTGAATTCGCGTGGTGGCATCCCAACGGTGCAGATAATAGACATCGATATGATCCGTGTCGAGGCGTTTGAGACTCGCTTCCACCGCTGACATAATGTTGAATCGGTGTGAACCCTCTGCATTCACGTCCTCTCCCATTGAGCCGTGGACCTTCGTTGCAATAACCCATTTCTCTCGGTTTCCGCGGACGGCTTTCCCGATGATTCGTTCCGATTCACCGTCGTTATAGACGTTCGCGGTGTCCATAAAATTAATGCCAGCGTCCAACGACTTGTGGATAATCCGAATTGAATCTTTTTCGTTTGTGGGTCCCCCGAACATCATTGTGCCGAGACAGAGGGGCGAAACGTTCACGCCTGCGCGTCCGAGTGTTCTATATTCCATATCATTTCTCCTTTTTATCATTAACGGCTATCAGCGGTTGGCTGTCGGTCCAAAGGTTTTCAAATGTACGATCCTATGGCGTATTCCAGGTGAGGATAGATTGTCACAGGAAACCTCTTAACTGACAACTCTCACTGCGAGGCAAACCGACAACCACTCAAGCCATCCGTATTCCGCCATTAACGTCAAGTGTTGCCCCGGTCACATAGCGTCCCTCTTCCGAAGCGAGAAAGAGGATAGCGGTTGCGATCTCGGAGGCATCGGCGACGCGTCCTAACGGAATTTGATCAGTCATGTCCGGATGATTCTTTGCCATCTCTGTCGCTGCTACTCCCGGGGCAATAGAGTTCACCGTGATGCTGTACTCTCCAAGCACCCGTGCCAGCGATTTTGTGAGACACATGACACCCGCTTTTGAGGCGGAATATGGGGCGGAGGCGACCAGGCCGCCGACCTGTCCTGCCAACGAACCGAGATTGATAATCCGTCCAGAGCGTTGTGCCTTCATTGTTTCCATTACTGCTTGTGAACAGAGGAATGGACCTTTAAGATTCACGGCCATCATCCGATCCCATTCCGCTTCCGTACATTCGTCGATGCGTGTATAACTAAAAATACCGGCATTATTGACTAAAATATCGATCCGTCCAAGCGTGTCAAGTGTTTCCTGAACCATCTTACGTACGGAGTCGCCATCCGCTACATCCGTTTCAATGACTCGACATTGCCGACCGAGCGCAGTTATTTCTGTTGCAGCCGCTTCCGCATTCTCTATATTTACTTCAGGGATTACGATATCCGCACCTTCCTTGGCGAATGCGAGACATGTTGCTTTTCCAATACCTCCACCGCCGCCTGTAACGATCGCAACCTGTCCTTCTAAACGCATGTATATTTCTCCTTTTCTGTTTTGAGTGGCACGCAGTCAAGTCAGCGCTGCGCTTTTTTCCTGCTTGCAAAATTGCAATAAATATAGTAATATACTTTTATTATCACATGAAGTTTGGAAAAAGTCAACACATCAGATTGCGCCGGAAAGGGACATTCATTGTGATTTTTATTATTATTTATTTTCTTGGAGCTAATTAGCATAAGGAGAATTGAAGTATGAAAAAGACAGTGTTTTTGCGTTGGCTCGGATCAACATTAGTTTTGGGGTTCGCTTCTTTTTTTTCATTTCCAGCGACGGCACAAAATTATTACCCGGCAGACATCGGAAATATGTGGGTTTTAGAGAGTGTTGATGGTATCAAACGAAGTACTTA
This sequence comes from Candidatus Poribacteria bacterium, assembly GCA_026702755.1. Lineage (NCBI taxonomy): Bacteria > Candidatus Poribacteria > Candidatus Poribacteria bacterium. The sequence goes on from JAPPBX010000038.1 coordinate 123,141, forward strand.
CACACTTGAGGGATCCGAAACCGCTGACGGTGAAGCGCGTATCCTATTGAAGATTAAGACTGAGGAGATCAGCACGGGTGAGGCTGAGACAGATCATTATTTTTTGACTGTTGACAGGGACACTATTCAACTTCATAGTATTATCTTAGAGGATGCTGTTGCCACCCTGACTGCGGATTTTCCGACACCTGCTACTTTTTTCCCTTTACAATTGGAACTGGGCGATAAGTGGCAGATAGTAGCGGATGCGGAAGCGAAATTAGTAGTCGGACTCACAATACCTGGCAAAAGCACCACTGATTTGGAAGTTGTTGGATTTGAGGACGTAGTTACACCGGCTGGAACGTTCCAAGACTGCGCCAAAGTTCAATTAGATTTGGGTCTCACTGCTGCTGGCGGATTCCTTAATCTCGATATCGATCAGACTACCTACCAATACTTCGCACCAGATATCGGTCCCGTGCAATACGAAAACAGCGATGGTTTGGTCTTTGGCTTGGTAAGTTCCAACCTACTCATTGAGCCTGAGGAACCTGATACCACAACAGAGCAAGAGGATACGATAGCGGAAGATCTTACACCGGAACCACCTCCTGAAGAGGGTGTTCCGGAACCGCCTCCTGAGGAAGGCACTATGCCTGAACCGGTCCCTTACGACGTGACAGGGGACGGCGTTGTGAATATCTTGGATCTCACGTTCGTGGCAACTCGCTTCGGGGAATCCGATTCGGATGCAGATGTCACAGGTGATGGTACTGTTAATATTTTGGATTTAGTCCTTATTGCACAGAATTTCGGCAATTAGCCTCGAAGATCCTGCGATAACAGATGCGTTCTAATCTGTTATTTTTGTTGCAAATCTTTGATAACTGTGATAGCATTTGTTATCATTACACGTCACCTGGAAAAGAATTGGTATGGTAAGTTGGAAAGTGGTATTGGCTGTTATTATCGTTGCTGCTTTGGCAATAGCAATTGGGATGTGGTTCGGATACCGGTACGTTTCCGAACAAGATGATATATCTCCTGACGGACAGCGTGAGCCTTCTAATACAATGGACTCGCTATTTGTGTTTCCACCGGTCCACGCTACCGCACCGATCGCGCCATGATAGACCTAATTCTCTGATTTTGTGTAAGTCCTGAGTATTATTCAAGTTTATACCTTTTTGAAAAAGGAGAAATTTAAGTTATGAAAACTACCAAATTTGTGTCTCGGCTGATGCCAATTTTGGTGTTAAGCCTTGTCTGTAGTTTCACGTTTACAGCGGTGGCACAAAATCATTATCCGGCAGAGGTCGGTAATATGTGGGTTCTCTTGAGTACCGACGGTACGGAGCGACGCACCTATGCCTTTGAGGGACCCGAAACTGTTGACGGTCAGGAACTTATCCTCCTGAATGTCATCAAGGAGACAGTAGGAACAGACATAGTTGCGTTTGACAAGTCCTGGATAAGTGTTGATGAAGATGGTGGGCACTTACTACATCAAGTTGCCTTCGACCGAGGGGCATTTGGTATCGCCGAGGCGACTTATGATATACCGGTTCTTAGTTTCCCCGCCGCACTACCATTAGGACAGACGTGGGTGGTTGTGACGGAAACAGTACTAAAACTGGTGGGAGCAGCGACCACTACCAGCACTTTAGAAGTTGTTGCAATCGAGGACGTTGAAACCCCGATGGGTGTATTCAAAGACTGTGTTAAGGTGGAGACTAACCGAAGAGCCGTCACGGCGCTGTCGGTTCTGCGTGAACACGAGATTCTATGGCTTGCACCCGATGTTGGCCCCGTTAAATTCCAGAACGATCAGGAAATTATCTTTGAATTAGAGAGTTACAACTTAGTCGCTGCACCTCCAGCTGAAGAACCACCGGCGGAGCCAGAAGTTCCTGAAGAACCAACGCCTGAAGAACCATCGACAGAGCCAGAGGTTGCCGAAGAATCAGTTGCTGAAGAACCACCAGTGGAACCAGAGGTTGTCGAAGAATCAGTTGCTGAAGAACCACCAGCAGAACCAGAGGTTGTTGAGGAACCGACCCCTGAGGATGTGTCTGTTGAGGAGGAACCTCCCACTGAGGAAGCACCGGTTGAAGAACCAACTCCTGAGGAACCACCAGCAGAGCCAGAGATTGAAGAACCGATGCCGGAACCAGTGGTAGAGGGTCCTGGTTTTGATATCACACTTGAACCGGGTTTGAACATGATTTCTATTCCATTGATGCCAGCAGAACCGTATACAGCGAAATCTTTAGCAGAGATGCTAAATGCTACAACTATCATTCAACTTGATGTAGCAACACAGAGTTTTGTTGGTTACACGGTTCTTGATGAGAGTGATGGTTTCAGTATTGATGGTGGCAAAGGTTATATCGTGAATACGCCAGCCGGAGCGCTGGTGAAGTTCACGGGTGATGCGTGGGACAACCAACCTGAACCGCCACCGCCACCGCCAGAAGAACCTGCTCCTGAGGAAGAAGCACCCGCCGATGACGTAGCCGCTGAAGATGCACCTGCTGACGATGACGCAGCCGCAGACGATGCCGCTGCCGACGCAGGCGAAGCTGATGACGCAG